>JAGVYH010000053.1 GCA_018303325.1 Candidatus Woesearchaeota archaeon | reverse complement strand
AGTGAATAATTATAGGAAAAGAAAGTATGTGACCGAGCAACGAAGTTGCGTAGGTCGCATGATTTTTTCCGAGGTTTTGATAAAAAGCTCAGAGAATTCAGTAGGGCCCATTCATGCTGACATCCGTAAAAGGTAATCCTTTGTTTGTAATCACTTGCAATTAAGGATTATGTTTGTTGACGCAATTAATCTCTGGGGTAGGCAGGGTTTATCTCGGTTACACACAGACAAATTAAGGCGAGATGAGGTTGACGCTGTTTATCATCGGGGCAGTCAGTGTATCAGCTTCGGTTTATATAACGTATAAACAATAAACAACTAATACTTTAAACATTGTTAATATAACGCGGCGGTAGTATAGTGGTTAGTATGCGGCGTTGCCATTTGCTTGAATCTTTTAGATAAAAGCAATGTAAAAACGCTGGGACACGGGTTCGAATCCCGTCCGCCGCAGATTTTCATAATTATTGTGCACTTTTAGGGTTTACTCCACCACTAATACAAGTCAATAATCTGCACAATAGTTGTATGAATAGAAACGTTTATATATTTATATTTATTAGAATTATACATACATATATTAAGGCATAACATGGATAAAAAAGAATATGAACTACTAAAAGCCAAATTTTTGAAATTAGTTGCTAGTGTTCCTTTACCTCTTAGAGGGGAGATTATTGCGGTTGTTAATAATCAAACAATTTCATGGAATGCTGCGTATGGTGAGATAAAAACAAATTCAGATAATGCAGAAGTAATATTAAATAAACTTAAAAAAATAGGCTTATTATAAAATAGAGTTTGGTTACAAAATGGATAAAGAAGACGTTCAATACATAAAAAAATTAGTAAAAGAAAGACTTAGTGCGATGCCTCCTGATGTTAGTTTTTCTGTTGGGAATTATGGAGACTTTTCACCTCAAGATTTAATTGATGAGATTGATAAAAACAGCGAGGTTGGCAAAGCAGCCATTGAAATGCAAATTAATTTTATAAAAAAAATGCCCAAACTAGTGAGTTATCCAAAATGATATTTATAAGAACAAATCATGACATAGCAACTTCTTATCTTTATTCTTATACTGAACCTTTAATAAAAGAGGCAGAACAAAGAGGTTTTAATGTCATTAAAATGGAAAGGGAAGAAATAACTGAAGATATTCTTAGGAAGAGAATAAAAAATCAGAAACCAACTTTTATTTTTTTCAATGGTCATGGCAATAGTACAAGCCTTTATGGCAATAAAGGGAATGAGTTTATTAACCTCAATTCAGCAGATGTTTTCAAAACAACAGTAACTTATGCTAGATCCTGTAATTGTTTAAACAAACTAGGTAAGGAAGCAGTGAAAAAAGGATGTTCGGCTTTTATTGGATATAAAAAACCATTCTGGATTGCTCGTTCTCACAAACGTGAATGTCAGCCGTTAAAAGATAATGTTGCAGAACCTATTCTTGAGTCATCAAACACTATTGTTAAACAGTTGCTTAAAGGTCATTCTGTTGATGAGGCTATTAAAAAATCACATGAAACAGCAGCAGATTATATTCTAAAATTAATATATTCAAAAGAACCTCTTGCATCTGCTTCATTACAAGCATTGGTATCAAATGATGGAGCATTGGATTATGAGGGAGAAGCTTATGCGAGGATATGTTAAATTTATTTTATAATCTGATCCCCACATTTTGTACAATATTTTGCATTTTCTTTATTTTGAGTTTTACACTTTTGACATGTTATCCCTTTGTTTTTGAATATTGCACCACATCCATGGCAATATTTATCATCTTTTGAAACTTTTGTACCGCAACCTGTGCATTTTAAAATTTGTTCTACATTTTTAGATGGTTCATGCCAAACAAAAATAGTGTTTAAATCACATGTAGACGAATCTTCAATTATAAACAAGGTCGGAGAAAAGGTCGGAGAAAAGATATACACACAACTAAGTGAAAAACAAAAAACAATAATAGCAACTATGTTAAATAATCCCACAATCTCTGCAAAAGAATTAAGCAGAATAATTGGCATATCTCAAAGAAAGATCGAAGAAAATATAAAAAAGCTCAAGAAAAAGGAGATTATTAAAAGAATCGGTCCAGATAAAGGCGGGTATTGGAAAGTTAAATGACTTTAACTCACGCTCTTATTAATTTATATCTCTTTTTTTCAGAGGGTGTTATACATAATTTATTTCCTTTTGACATTCATTCTTTTCAGTTTGAACAACATTTTTCCGCTAACTTTTTAAACAAATAAGTAAATTCTTTACACTTATGACAAATCGCAGATCCAAACATCCACACAAAAAGAAATCAGAAGAATTTCAGTTAATAGCAAAAGAACGTATTAAAAAACTCTTTGAGCAGGGGGTAGAAATGTTCAATACAGATTCAAGATTCAGCGATAGATATATTGAGTTGGCAAGAAAAATAGCCATGAAATATAAAGTAAAGCTAACTTCTGCGCAAAAAAGAATGTTCTGCAAACATTGTTACAGCTTTTTAATGCCAGGGAAGAACTGTATTGTAAGACTCACTGGAAAAACCATAACTTACTCCTGCAAGAAATGCAAAAAGTTTACTAGAATAGGATACAAATCTAAATAAGGATAAAAGGCATTTTTCTTAATCTTTTTTCTCATACATAATCTTGTTTTCTCGCTCCCAACACGTAACTAGGGATGCAGTCCCCCGTCTCATGATTATTTTTTAAGTTTTTTAAGAAATGTGTATTAAACTAACAAAAAAACTAAATCATCATGAATAGTGGTGGACTTTAATATACAAACGTAATTAATTTTCAAACAAATTAATTACGTTTGTATATACAAAAGTACAAACTAATATTAAATTATTTTGTACTTTTAGTATATTTGATCAATTTTGTTAAAGTCCACGAATATAGTAAGTAACACGAGCTGTACAATAATTTAGGTTACTTACTATACGTGTCCAATCAGGTAGGAAATAAAGAAATAAAGAAATTCATGAGGCGTGTGGCTTCGTCTAGTAATGAAACAATAACAAAAAATAAAACAAAAAAGAACTAACAACAAAACAAACTAACCCCTAATCATCTCCTGCGTCATCGTCTCCTGCAGATTTGCCAGATTTCATCTTTTTTGTTATTCCTAACTTTTTCTTGCAGAATGTGCATTCAAATACATAAGCTTTAACGCCTTCAAAACTCTTTAGCTTGTAAAGTGTTGTTGCTTCTCCGTCTTTTTTGCAATGCGGGCAGGTGAATTGGATTTCCATGGTGCATGTTTCTTCAAATTCTTCTTTTGGAACAGTATATTTGCATGCTGGACAGATATATTCTTTTGCCCGTATCTTTACTTTTCCAGTTTTCCCATCTACTGGCTTGCCCATCTTTGCCTTTCCGCATTTTGAGCAGGTTGGCTTATACACCCATGCCATTGCTTTGCCGTCTCCAATTGTTCTTCTCGTAAAATAAAATAAATCTGTTGTATCTTCTGGAACTTTTAATGTCATTTTTTCACCCTTAAATATTTTTATTTGTTCTGATTAATAAACTTACAATAAATTGACTTAACTTGCTCTATTTTTATATTTTTCCGAAAAGAATATATATATCAAGCAACAAAATGTAAGATATCATCAAAGGAGGTCGAGATTATGGCTGAAAAAGATGTTATAGGTGAAGTAACTCATTATTTTCCAAAAATAAGTGTTGGGATTATAAAACTGCATAAAGATTTGTGTGTTGGAGAACTTATTGGATTTGGAGCAAAAGAAAGCGCAAACGAGCACTTTACTCAACAGGTGCATTCAATCCAAATGGAGCATACTGCTGTTCAACACGCAAAAGCAGGACAAGAAATAGGAATGAAAGTTGACAAACCAGTTCATGCAGGGGAAATGGTTTGTAGAGCCTAATTTTATATTTATAGCAAAGGCACTAAATTTTTGTAATTAACGATGCCTTTGCTATATATAAGCACGGACATTAATAATTAAATATAGATTTCCGTGCTTATATGTAACAAACACACTAAATTTTAATAATAAAGTTTTATGGGTTTGTTATATAGAACGAACTGAACAATATTGATAAATAGTTTCAGTTCGTTGGCTATTCGTGGACTTTGACTAAATTAATACAACTATTAAAGTCCACCGCTATACGTGGACTTTAACAAAAAAGATACGAATATTAAAGTCCACCACTATAATTATTATTTGTTTATTATAATTTTCTATTTTTTGTTTGCTTTCTTTCTTTGTTGACTCTCCGAAACTTTTATAATAAACAACAATATCTCAAAACTCATGTGCTATGCAATCCCCGGCAAAATTATTGAAATAAAAGGCGATATAGCAGTTGTTGACTATTTTGGAGAGCATAGAAATGCACTAAACAAATTTCTCAAAGCAAAGATTGGCGAGTATGTGTATGCGCAAGGCGGAATTTTGATTGATAAACTGCCGGAATCAGAAGCTGTTGAAATATTAAAAATATGGCAGGATAAATTCTTTGAACTAAAAAAAACAGACAGAAGATTAGCGAAAACCACTACTACAGACTCAACTGTTTATTCACACCCTTTGTTAGAACTCATGCAAAAAGTTAATCTAAACAAAGAGCTTACAAAAAACGAATTATTAACATTGTTAAAAGCAAAGAATAGGGATGAATTAAACTTAATCTACACAACTGCAAATAATATTCGGCAAAAAGAGCATGATAATGCCTGCTGTGTCCACGGAATAATTGAATTTTCCAATTATTGCAGAAACAATTGTCTTTACTGCGGCATCAGAAAAGAAGCGGATTTAAATAAAGTAGAAAGATACAGAATGACAGAAGAAGAAATCTTCAACGCCGCCAAATACGCTGTAAAAGAGCTTGGTTTCAAGGCGCTGGTTTTCCAGTCAGGCGAGGACGAATGGTTCAGCGAAGAGAAATTAATAAAACTTATCAAAGAAATCAGCAAACTGAACATACTTATATTTATCAGCATTGGCTTAAGGCCAAAAGAAACTTATAAAAAATTATATGATGCCGGCGCAAAAGCAGTTTTGTTAAGATTTGAAACATCCAACAAACGATTGTTTGAGAAATTAAGGCCAAACACAAGCTTTGACGAGAGAATTCAGCTGATAAAAGAATTAAAACAAATAGGATATATTGTTGCAACTGGTTTTTTAATAGGTCTGCCAGATGAAACAGATGACGACATTATTAATAATATCCTTTTAACAAAAGAGTTGAAGGCAGACATGTATTCTTTTGGCCCGTTTATCCCTTCGGAAAATACGCTTCTCCTGCATCACAAAGTTGTCGACAAGAATATTGTGCTGAAAGCAATTGCAATCTCACGTTTTGTCGACAGAGATTCAAATATACTTGTTACAACAGCATTAGAAACTCTGGACAAAGATGCAAGAACACAGGGTCTTTTAGCCGGCGCAAATTCATTGATGATAAACCTGACACCAACTAAGTTTAAGAAAAAGTATATGATATACAAGCGCAGATATGATGCGCAAAAACCAATTAAAGAGGAGATAACAGAAACTATTAATATGCTTTACTCATTAGGAAGAGCGCCGATGGATATTAACTATGAAGATTAATTATAACCCTTGATTTTTATAAACACAGAATGAATACTTATGAAAAAAGGAATTAACAAAATGATACTTGTTTGGTAGTACCGCTCAAAACACGTTTGTGGGACGCAGTCCCCCGTCTCATGATTATTTTTTAAGTTTTTTAAGAAATGTGTATTAAACTAACAGAAAAAATTAAATCATCATGAACGTATCCAATCAGCTAGGAAATAAAAAATATACTTAAAGTAGACGGGTGGCTTCACTCAGGAACTAAAAAAACAAAATGCAAAATGTAAAAGATATTGTCGACGAGGAAAAATTTTATAATTTGTTAGAAAGAACTAGAAATCCCTCTGCTGGCAAAATTCTGAAAATTCTTGAAAAAGCAAAAGAAAAAAAGGGATTAACTATTGAAGAAATCGGATTTTTGCTGAATACAACTGACGAAAAATTAATACCATTAATGTTTGACGCCGCTGGCAAAATAAAAAAAGAGATCTACGGCGAAAGGCTGGTTTTCTTTGCGCCGCTTTATGCGTCAAGTTTCTGCGTCAATGACTGTGAATACTGCGGGTTTCATTCAAGAAATAAAGAACCTCGGAAAAAACTGGCCTTAAAGGAAATAGAAGAGCAAGTAAATCTGTTAATTGAGATGGGGCATAAGCGTTTGCTTGTTGAATTCGGCGAAGATCCTAAAGAAAACCCTATTGATTATGTTGTCGACGTTATAAAAACAATTTATAATACAAAGAGTCACTGCAAAAACACCGACGATGGTAACACAATAAATGGTAACCTAATAAATAGTAACTTAATAACTGGTGAAATAAGAAGAGTTAATGTTAACATTGCAGCAACAAGCGTAGAAAACTATAAAAAACTAAAAAGCGCGGGCATTGGCACATATCAGCTGTTCCAAGAAACTTATCACAAAGAAACATACAAAAACCTGCACCACGGTCCAAAAGCAGATTATGAGCGCCAATTATTTGCGCATAACCGCGCTTTTGAAGCAGGCATTGACGACTTAGGCATTGGTGTTTTATTCGGGTTGTATGACTATAAATTTGAAGTCCTTGGATTAGTTTCTCACGCGCAGTATATGGAGAAAACGTTTGGTGTTGGCCCTCATACAATCTCTGTGCCGAGATGGCAGCCTGCAAAAGGCGTAGACTGGGGCAGGCCGCCTTATTATGTTTCTGACGACGAGCTTTTAAAGATTATTTCTATCTTAAGAATGGGTGTTCCTTACACTGGTATGATTATATCTACAAGAGAAAGGCCAGAAATTAGAGCAAAGGCATTTGAGATAGGAATTTCTCAAACATCTGCTGCATCAAGAACTTCGCCAGGCGGTTATGGCAGCGGCGAGAAACTGACACAGTTTAATATTGCGGATAACCGGCCAGTTGATGAAGTGATAAAAAGCGTTTTAATCCAAGGTCTTTTGCCTAGTTTCTGCACAGCATGTTACAGAAATTCCAGAACAGGCGATGCGTTTATGGCTCTTGCAAAAACAGGAGACATACAAAACTTATGCAGGCCAAATGCGCTGCTTACATTTAAGGAATATTTAAAGGATTATGCAGCACCAGATGTTAAGAAATTAGGTTTGACTGTGCTTAACACTTATCTGAATGAAATCTCTGACGAGAACAGAAAAAAAGAGACGATTGCACGTCTGAAGAGAATAGAAAACGGAGAGAGGGATTTGTATTTTTGAATGGTTATTATCTCATTAACTTTCAAGCAGTGTGGGTTTACAGTCAAGAAAAAGAAAGTTATTATTATTAATCTATTGTTTTTCCTAAAATTTTATTTGCTGCATACATCCCATAAATATATGAATCTTCAAGACCGCAGATATTATTATCTCCTATCAAATATAGATTTTTCCCTTGTTTAAATTCAACGAGATTGCTGCCACCAATATTAAACGCAGGATTCCAGTATTTATATCTTATTATTTTATAATTAAGAAAATATCGCTTAAAATCAGGTTTCTCTTCTTTTGTATAAAACAGGTATGAATTATCTCTTTGATGAGCAATAGCTAGCATCCTATTTTTATCATCAAACAAATTTGCTTCTCCCTTATTCCAATCATTCTTGATTTTTCCTGATAGATGGAACATATGTGCACTTGCAGGTTCTCTTAGCGGTTGTTTAAACTTCAATAGTTTCTTTGAAATAATTGGTGGTGTAGCGACAACTATATTTTCACAACAGATTATTTT
Organism: Candidatus Woesearchaeota archaeon; assembly: GCA_018303325.1. GTDB lineage: Archaea > Nanobdellota > Nanobdellia > Woesearchaeales > DSVV01 > JACQSP01. Next base: position 6,853 of record JAGVYH010000053.1, on the reverse strand, counting down.
CTTGTTTTTTGTTAGGATATAATATTTTCTATTTTTGTTTTTAATCTCCATTACTTTATCTTTAATCCAATGAGTTTTTACTAAATTTATTGCTTCCTGTTTCTTGAAATTAAATTCATAGACCGGCGCAATAAGAGGAAGTGAAAAATGTAAAAATTCAAATGCATTAAGACTTTTAATCGGCATAAATGCAGTTCCATGTAATGCTTCAGCGAGATAATCATAAACAATTTCTTTAATCTGTTTCTCTTTAACAAAAGAATCAGCATTAGAATTATATAATTTCCAAAGGTAAGCGTCGCTCTTTAGACAATTAATTTGTGAGCTGTACAAACAGTTTGTTTTAAATGATTCATAATATTTTTTAAATTTTCTTAAAATAAATATTAACTTTATTAACTGAAAAAAATGTGTAAATATCTTTTTATCAAAAATTCCATAAGTGTGATTATTTTTATGGAAAATAAGATTCGTAGGTTTTATACGTCTGCCTCTTTTCACAAAAGAAGCAGTGTTATGGTAAATTGACATTATATAATATGCGCCATATTCAACATCTTTGCTTTTAGATTCTAAAATTCTACCACCTATATCTGAACTAATAATTCTAAAATTATCATAATTATTTTCTAATAATTTATGAGCGCATCCTAACCCCGAAATTCCAGCGCCAATAATTATTGTTTTGTATGTGTTTACAGCCATATTTTATAAAGAAGATTTGAATATTATAAATTTTTCTAATGCTTACTAAAACTACTTTTTTTAAATTTAACTCAATACTTAGGTATAATATTCACCAAGAAATCTTTCCCCATTTTATTCACTGAAACTTTTTTATATCCAAACTTAACTTTTTCTGCGAATACATTCAAGCAGGGTTTATCATGCACTTCAAACGGCGCAACAACAAAATAAATCTCGTCAACAATTTTTGCTTTTATTGCGCTGGTATTTATTCTTGCCCCGCCTTCTATAAGAACAGAGCTTATTCCCATCTTTCCCAATGCATATATTGCTTTTTTAATGTTTATCTTTTCATCTTTGCAAACAAATATTTTGACACCTTTTTTTCTAAGAATATCCTTTTTTTTAATCATCTTTTTATTGTGCTGCGCATGTTTTCCTGCAAAAATGATTACATTTTTGTCTTTGAGAGTATTATTGAAAACATTTGCATCAAGGGGTATGCTTAATCTTGAATCAAGAATCACGCGTATTGGGTTTTTTGTTTGAGCCTTCAAACTGTTTAATCTCGTCGTCAAAAAAGGGTTATCTCTCAGTACAGTATTAACACCGATAAGTATTGCGTCAACCTTATTCCTTAATTCATGCGCAAATACCATGCTCTCTTTTGAGCTTATTTGTTTATTCTTCCCGTCGCCCCAGCTAATCTTCCAGTTTTTTGTCACAGCAGACTTCATTATAACATAAGGCATATTTGTGGCAATATATTTAATATAAAACTTGTTAAGCTCTCTTGCCTCGTCTTCAAGAATGCCGAGGGTTACTTTTATTCCTGTATCTTTCAGCTTTTTAATGCCTTTACCTTTCACGAGCGGATTTGGGTCAAACATCGCAATTACAACTTCTTTTGGCTTCGCCTCAATTATTTTGTCAACGCAGGGCGGAGTTCTTCCGTAATGTGTGCATGGCTCGAGTGTTATGTAAAACGTTGAGCCATTTAATCGCTGCATATAATCTCTTTTCATCTTATTTTTTAAGTTAGACAGCGCATCTATCTCTGCATGCGCCTCACCGCATTTTTTATGATATCCTTTAGAAATAATTTTGCCATCTTTGACAATCACGCATCCAACATAAGGATTAGGTGTAGGATTGCCGTGTACAGCTAACTCTAATGCAATTCTCATAAATTCTTTATGTTTGCTTAAATTCATGTTAATGTTCATCTTAAAGTTAATCTTAAAATTTATCTATTCTTCATGTTTTCTTAAAATTATTATGATGTCCATTTTATGGTTCATCTTACAACTCCTCTTTTTAGATAATATTCAAACGCCTTTCTTGCAAAAATTTTTAACATCTCTGGATTTTTTTCAGTTCTTCTAAAACCATACTGTTTTGCAGCGTCTACACTTGGTGCAAATGGCAGATATAATCTGACAGTAACGCCCTTGTTAATTAATGTTTTGTGCAGTTCTTTTAACCCATCTGGCTCGACGTGATACAATGCTTGGAACTCATATCTGTCTGGTGTGATTCCCTCAAGTTCAAACCAGTTCTGCAGTTCTTTAATAATATTTACGTCGTGAGTTGCAATCTCTGCATATCTTCCGTTTATCGCTAATTTTTTTGCAGCTTCTTTAAGCCTTTCTTTCCTGGGGGTTTTGTCCATTGTGCCGTGCTTTTTGCTGACATTGTATATACCAATACATAATCTTATTCGCGCGTTTGGTATTTTAACAAGCTCATTTAAAGCAACTTCTGATGCATCAACATTTGTCTGCAGTACTGTGCCGATATTGTCAAACTGCCTTAACATTCTGCGGTAGCATGAAATAGTAGGAACAAACCATTCAACATCTTCCATGTCAATTGTCGTCGAAAAACCTTCTTCCTTGCCATATTTGGTAAAATCCTGAAAAAATTCTTCATACTCTGTGAAAAATGCAGACGGCTTGAATGAGAATGAAACTGATTGGGTATAGGGGTTTAATCTGCCTGCCTTTTTTCTGTCTTCAACTTCTCTTTTGCTTATCATAGACCTTCTTTTCATAATCTCTGCTGCATCATAAAAAAACTGTTTGAACAGGTTTACTTCTAACTGGTTTTTTGCTTCTTCTCCTAATACATCGAAAGTAATATTGTAACCTTGTTCTATCAGTTCTTCGGCAGTGTCAATTGCTTTTTCCAGATTGCCTGCTGTAATTTTATCATCTGATATATCATTTGGTAAATTACTTAATCCCACAGAATAATATCTTACTATTTCGTTGACAAAATTTGGTGCAAGAACCGGCGCCAATCTTGAAATTAAACCCATATAATCACCTTCACTTTACTGTAAAATGACTGTTGTAATCCTTTATATTTTCTATTTTAACTGTAAGGTATTTCTTTGTATTTTTAAATATTCTTAATCTTCCACAATCTATATAAACCTAAAATAATTTTTCTTCTGTGAAATTGAAAGAACTATTGATTGTTGGAATTGATCCTGGCACAACAACAGCTTATGCGTTGCTAGATTTAAATGGAAATTTGTTAGATGTGAATTCTTCGAAAAATTATGATTTAGGCACTCTTATAAAAGTCATTGCAGAGAAAGGATTGCCTTTGATTGTGGGCTGCGACAAGAAAAATGTGCCATGGTTTGTGCAGGATTTTGCGACGAAAACAGGAGCGAAAGTAATTTCTCCAGAAGAAGACCTGAAAGTTGCAGAAAAAAAAGATATTGCGCGTTTATTTAAAGAAAAGGCAGCAAACACGCACGAAGATGATGCAATTGCCTCTGCACTATTTGCTTTCAGGCGGAAAAGGGCTTTACTTGAGAAGATATACAATACATTAAAGAGAGAGAACAAGCTCGAGAAGATAAAAGAAGTAACAAGAACTGTTTTTTCGACTGAAGAAGGACTGCCGATAAGGCTTGCGCTTGATATCGTCGAGAAACCAGATGATGAATATGTAAAAGCAGTAAAAAAAGCAATTGAAGAGGAAATGCCTAAAGAGTTTATTAAACTTTATGAGAAATTATACGAAAGTTTATACCCTAAAATGAGGCAGCTTGAAGTAGACAATCAACATTTTAAAGAATATAACAAGACACTAAAAGAAAAGAATGACGGATTAAGCAGGGATTTCCAGCAGATGCTTGGTAAGATATCAAAAAGAGTCAGTGCAATTAAAGGTGATAAGGCATTAAGTGCATTAAAAGATAAGCTTGATAAAAAGCATATTGAAATACAGGACTTAAAACTACATCTGGCAGAAAAAGAATCAGTTATTGAAGAATCAACTGCAAAAATAAGTGCGTTAAATGAAATTATAAGAAATGCGCAGAAATATGTTATCTTAATTAAAGTAAAAAACTTCGGTGAGGAATTTTCCAGAGCAAGGATATATGAAAAATTAAATGCAGGTGATATTATTTTCGTCGAGGATGCCTCAATATACAGTGAACAAAATATTAATAATCTTAAACGGAAAGTTGAAATTATAGTCTGTGATAAACCAAACAAAATATTAAAAGAAAATTTTATTATTATTGAAAAAAACAAGCTTTTTGAAAACGTAGCCCACAAGGAGACAGACGAGTTTTTGTTTGTCGAGAAGGAGGGGTTTAATAAGCTTGCTGAAGCCTCAATTGACAAAAGTGTGCTGTTGCATAAAATTCTAAATGAGTATAAGGAAGAACGGGAAAATTAAAGAAATAAATTTTCTGTGATAATCTGCGTTTCACAGGCAAAACACCATTTAACCTGATTATGGCAATCGCAACATTTAAGAATTCAATGTTACTTCCTGTGGCCATATAGAATTAACAAGATAGCAGAGAACAATATGGCAGAAAACAATATCGCAGGAAACAACATAGCAGGAAACAATACCGCAGAAAACAATATCGCAGTAATCGGCGCAGGCCCTGTCGGTTCTATAGCTGCAGCATATTTAGCAAGATCAACAGGACATCCAAAATCAAGTGTTACAGTGATAGAGCCTTATTATTCTGCGCATACTAAAAAAATAGCGTCTGATGGCCTTTCTTTAAAGAATGATGATGATACTCCTCATATGAAAGAATGCGTTGCTCCTGTTAATGGGATTTTTTCTTTATCTGAGCTTCAAACAATCCCTAATATAATTATTATTGCAACAAAGGCATTTGTTTTAAAGGATGTTGTAACTCAATTAAAAAGAAGATTCAGCAATAGAGAAAGAGAAGATATCACTTTTGTTTGCATGCAAAACGGATATAAGAATGAAGTATTCCTTTCAGACCAGCTTAGGACAAATGTCTGCCGTGTAGCAGTTAATTATGTGGGAAATATAACCTCACCAGGAGAGGTTTCTGGTCATTGGCTAAAAATTCCTAATTATATCGGCGCTGCTTATCCGCATATTGATAACAAGGCAGAAGAATTAGCTGATTTGTTAAACTCTGTTGGTTTGTACACTGAATTTATAAAAGACATTCGTCCTGCTACTTTTCTTAAAACAATTTTGAATGCAGCCCTTAGCCCTGTATGTGCAGCAACAAAAAAAACAATGAAAGAGGCAATGGATGATGAAAAGCTTTGTGAAATAGTAAAGCAAACATTATTAGAAAGTTTAGGTGTTGCAGAAGCAATTGGTTTTAGGTATAACTCTGAACAGGCAAATATTGATGTACTTATGTCTTATTTAAGAGCAGGAGGCAATCATCCTTCGTCTATGCGCCTTGATCTTTTGCGTGGTGATAAGACTGAAATAGAGTGGATAAACGGCGCAATTGTCAGAGAAGGGCGCAAATATGGTGTTGAGACATCCCTAAATAGCAGATTGGTAGGAATAATAAATACATTAGAGAGAAGTTCTACTTCTGCACGAGAAGAAGTATACAGAATTCTAAATTAATCAAACAGAAACAGCATAAACTCTTTCATTGATTAATATAACCTTAATTTTCTCTTCAATTTTAACATTCTTTGGATTCTCAATTTTTATCGGCTGGTATGTTTCAGGATGCAGAACTTCAATTTGAGGAGTTTTCTTGACGACGATTACTTCAACTGCATCATCTGCCTTTGCGATGATTTCATAATCATGTGTTTTGTAATTCTCCTGCGCTGAACAATTGTTTTGTTTGATATTCACTCCGCTGACCATCATGCCTGCAACACTTTTTACAAGCACAAATTTATGGTTTATCTTTAGTATGTCGCCGACATTAAAATCTCCTAACCTGAAAACAACATCAACTCTGTAAAGGTCTTTGCTGGTTTTCCAGTCTCTTGTGTGCAATGAAGAGGTTACTTTAAGATCGCCTGCAAACCTTCTTGTTAATCCGCTGCCGATTGTCTGAACAAATTTCTGTGATGTTACATAAAAATCAATGCCGTCCCTTAATTCTTCTTCTTTTGTTATAAAAACGCCTTTTCTCTCCTTAACTTTTGCGCGCACAAAACTAACTACCTCATTAAAATGAAAATTTTTTCTGTTCCTTAACTGAATCTTGCCTTCAAAATATTTTGAATATCCTCTGCTGCACCTGTCGCAGACACTATATCTGAATCTTAGCGGAATATTGTAATTCTCTTCTTTTATCAGTGAATATTTACCTTCGCCAATCTTTGTTTTGACATGGATGTTCACAATGGCTTTAACTTGGTTGCCCTGTTTTTTCTCATGCTGCGGAAATTCAGCGTCAACTTTGTATGATTCCGGCTTTTTATGAAATTTTGTGTTCTCATAAAACGCTTTTTTTATAGTTTTCAAAAAATCTTTGTCAAATTCCATAGCTGGCCTGAATTCCTTGCCGTAATTATAACTTCCGCACAGAATACAAACACTCAGATTAAAATTCTTGAACCCAATAACATTGTGGTAACTATCTAAATAACAGTCTTTGCATAATTGTTCTATTAAAGCGGGATTTCCGCATTTTAGGCATTTGGATGTTTGCATGATACTTATGTGTTAAAATTAATCTGCTTATTGTTTATCTATCTTTTGTTTATTATTTACTACTTATTGTTTTCTATTTATTAAGTGTTTTATTTAAGTAAATAGTAATTAATAGCTTGTTTTTAAGGCACTGTCTTAGTTCAGGTACTTTAATTTCTTATGTAAAAATTTTCCCCACGTCCACACTTTAGTTGCTCGTTTTTCGAGAATTGCTGGCGTTAGT
>JAGVYH010000052.1 GCA_018303325.1 Candidatus Woesearchaeota archaeon | reverse complement strand
TTAATTTTTCCGCGTGGACGAGCCATAATAAATCACCTCGGTAAGAATTAATGTAAGAACTAATATATTAAAGTATCTATTTTAGTACAGTGCCAGAATATTGTTTAGACGAAGGATATTTACCAGACTTTTTGCTAAAGCTTCAAAGTTGTTATATTTGTCACCTATTTTTTTAGGTTGCGGCAGTGCAAATACAGGAGATAATATCTATGAACCAGTTAAACTTGATGCAGATTCGTCTTATTCTTATAATAATTATGAAAAAGATATTCAGGAAAAAGACAGTAGAGATAATTATGACAACTATTTATATGAAACAGATGCTCTAAATGAAGTCTGCAACGGAAAAGTTTACTATAAAGATAATGATAATGACGGATATGGTATTCATAATGATTTTGTCATGATTTGCGAAGGCGCTAATATTCCATTCAGCTATGTTCTTGAGAAAAAATTAGGTTGGGACTGCAATGATAAAAATACAGATGTATATCCCTCTGCGCCTGAAATATGCGATAATTTAGATAATGACTGCAATGAAGTAATTGACGATGTTCCTTCTTCAATCTGTTATACCGCAAATGAATTTGGTTCATGCTCGGGAAAAATTTCATGTTCAGGTTTAGAGATGGTTTGCGACGCACCTACACCATCCAAAGAAATCTGCGATGGAAAAGATAATAACTGCAGCGGAGATATTGACGAGAATTTAACGCAAAAATGCTATACTGATTGCGGCGAAGGATTAAAATATTGCATTGACGGAACTTGGCAAGGCTGTGATGCAACATTGTCTTCTCCTGAAATCTGTGACAATATTGACAATAACTGCAATAAGCTTATTGATGACGGATTGACAAAACCTTGTTACACTGATTGCGGCGAAGGATTAGAATATTGCATTGACGGAACTTGGCAAGGCTGTGATGCAACATTGTCTTCTCCTGAAATATGCGATAATATTGACAATAACTGCAATAAGCTGGTTGATGACGGATTGACAAAACCTTGTTACACTGAATGTGGAGAAGGTTTAGAGTATTGTATTGAAGGAGTATGGCAAGGATGCACTGCTACTCAACCAGAAACAGAAATTTGTGATGGAAAAGATAATAACTGTAATAAATCAATTGATGAAAATCTAACTCAGCCATGTTCATCTGTTTGCGGAAGCGGTTTAGAATATTGCATTAACGGTACATGGCAAGGTTGCGATGCTCCTCTGCCTCAAATTGAAGTTTGCGATGGAATAGACAATGATTGCAATGCACAGACAGATGAGAAGGTTCAATTGATTTTCTACCAAGATAAAGATGGAGATGGATATGGTAATGCAAATGAAACAATTAAAGCCTGCATTCAACCAGAAGGCTATACCAATGTTCCTTTTGACTGCGATGACAATAATCCACTGGTTTATGTTTTTAATCAAGAGGTATGTAATAGTATAGATGATAATTGTGACGGACAGACTGATGAGGACTTAGGCACTACAACATGCGGTTTGGGAGAGTGTGAACATACGATCAATAATTGTATAAATGGAACCATCCAAATTTGTGATTCTTTGGAAGGCGCTGTTCAAGAGGAATGTGATGGATTAGATAATGATTGTGATAATATTACAGATGAAGATGATGTTTGTAATTTAGATGATTTAGTATTACATCTTAAGTTTGATGAATCTCAAGAATGGATTAATGCTAACCCTAAAAAAGTAGAAGACTTTTCACCTTATAAAAATGATGGCGCTAATAGTGGGATGACTCATACAGATGGAAAAATTGGTCAAGGAATTTTCTCAGAAAAATGTTATGACATTGATGTTCAGCATATAGATGCAATGGACTTTTCAAGTGGTTTCACGATAGAAACATGGGTATATCCTACAAGTGATCCTGAGTATCCTCAATCTACTATTTTACATAAAGCAGATATTTTTGCACATGGCATGGTCTTTTTTTATGATAAAGTAAAACCACAACATTTTGCTTGTTCAGCTTGGAGTCCATCATATGGATTATCACAATTTACCACAAATGAATTTCCCTTAAACCAATGGTATCATGTTGCCTGCATTTTTGACGGAAAAAGCATAAAACTATTTGTAAATGGCGAGGAAGTTCCATCTTACATGGATGAAGGTAAACTGCCGCCAGAAGGACAAACTTTTGACCCAACTTCTTCAAACAAAATACGCATTGGGCATCAAATATATCAAGATGGACGATGTTTTTATGGAAAGTTAGATGAAATAAAAGTGTGGAGAAAGCCGCTCGAAAAAGAAGAGTTAGGGTATTACGTGGATAAATAAGTAACAGCACTAAATTTTAAGAAAATTAGTAGAACCGAAAATTATATAAACTTCAAGTTTATACATATAAACTGTGAGTTTAAATGAAAGACATAACAAACTATGAAATGAAGTTTGCCCTCTTGATATTGAGAAGTCCTGAAAAGGATTATAATGCTAATAATATCTCAAAAGAGCTGGGCATTACACCAATGGGGGCTTTAAAGATAGCTAAAAAACTTGAGAAAGAGAATATATTAACCTCAAAGCAGCTTGGCAAAGCAACATTTTACAAATTCAATTTTAAAAGTGATTATGCCAAGGATTTTGCCAAGCTCTTATTGAAAAGAGAATTACTTTATGCAGACTCTTTTACTAAAATGTGGGCTTCTCAGCTCCAGAATATAAAAAATGCTGATTTAGTCCTGTTATTTGGCTCTGTTCTAACAAAAAAACAGAAAGCAAATGATATTGATGTTTTGCTTGTAACAAACCAAAAAAAATTCAATAAGCTGAAAAAGGAAATTGGAGAATTAAATGAGATGAATGTTAAGCATATACATCCAATTTATCAGTCAATTAATGATTTAAAGAAAAATATTAAAAAAAATGATAAAGTTGTGCTAAATGCCATCAAAGGAATATTGATTAAGAGAGAAGATAGATTTCTGGAAGTGTTAAAGTGACTATGATAGAAAATAAAGTGAAATGGTGCCTGAATAAAGCAGAGCAAGAATTAACAGAAAACAAAACACATCGCGGATTAGTTAAAATAAAGCCATATGTATACTAAATGGAATTAGTTTTCGAACAAACTAATTCCATTTGTATATACAAAAGTCCTTGTTTTTTGTTCGGAAGCTAAGGACTTTTAGTATATCACTCATTGCTTGCAATTATTGCTAAATTTGGTTATGAATCAAAGAATCAGGAATGTACTTTTGCTTTGATTCAAAAAAAATGGGTTATAAACCCAACAGCTCTGCTGTGACCCATTTTTAAGAGTAAACTTCCCATCTGAAGCGTTGGCAAAATAAAGCCCCGTAGCTCTGCTGCGATTGGGAAGTTTACTTTTCAATTAATTGAAGATGGGAACCTAAATTTTGATAAGAAATTGCTTGATAAGATAACAGATTTTGAATTACAGGAAAAACATACTGAACATTCTGAAAAAACCAGCATTGAAATCAGGGAAGAATATCAGTATGGAACTGAAATCGAACTAAAGGAAGATGTATACAATGAATTATTGGAGCTAACAAAAAATGTTCTTAGTCAAGCAAAACTGATAATTGAACAATAACTCTGCGCAAAATACGCCTGAGATTATTTCAAAATGAGCCAAAAAAACATTAAAAAACAGTTAGAAAACATATATAAGATAATGCTAAAAGAGTATGGTGCTCAAGGCTGGTGGCCACTAACGCCCTACGGCAAACTTGCGTCGGAGTATCATCCTAATGATTATTCTTATCCAAAAATAGAACATCAGCAGTTAGAAATTATTTTTGGAGCAATCCTGACGCAGAATAGCTATTTTAATTAGCTTTTTTTGATTTCAAAGATTGTAGTTTTGCTTAGGTTTTAATGATTTTCAGATATTTTTACTTATATGGTTTTGAAGTAAGATTTAATATAATCTTCCTGCTTTCTGAAAGATAAAATGATAAGAACCACAGAGCAGAAATTAGCAGAGGTGTTAGGCGATAACCGCTTAAAATTCAATCAAAAAGAGCTGATAAATAGCTGGTATAAGCATATATCTAAATCCCAGCCAGCAGAGAGGATATTAGAGAGAGCTTATACTATAAGGGAATTTGGGCTGTTTATAGCAAAGCCATATCAGGATGCTTGTGCTATTGATGTAAAGCGGTATCTTGAGTATAAGCTGAAAGAGAAAGATAAGAGCGTGACAGATTATAAGACCAAAGCTGTTAAAGGGCAAAGTGCAGATTGCTATAAGTTCAGAATAAGGGGCTTTTATAGATGGTTATTGAAGCATACGCCTTTGCAGATTGATAATGAAGTTGCATATCCACAGCCAAAGCTTGTGAGAAAAGAAGAAATTAGCAAGGAAGAGAGATGTAATAGAGCAGTAAGTGCTTTACTTTCAAATACCATTATCTGTGTTCGTGAAAAAGGAGATAAAAACTTTAATCAAGAACAATTAAAGAAGAAATATGCTAATTTGCTATTGAAAGAGCATAATCTCAAGACTTTAAATGATTATTATAATTATAAAATAACGAGTGGAGCAGTGCAGTCGCATATTGGTTTTATTGGCAAACTGCATCTTCTCAAAAGATTAGGATTGTTCTTGGATGAAAAAATATTCAAGCAGGCAACAAGAGAGGACATTCAAAATTTTCTGAAAACAATTCAGCATAATAACGGCAATATTAATCCTTCATATAAAGCACATCTGCTTGATTTTTATAGATATGTTTATGAGATGTTTGGGAATGAGCAACCTAGAAAATATCCAGATGTTGTTTCTTGGTTATACCAAGGAAGAAAGAAGATTAATGACAGATTAGCAAAAGCAATTATCCCTGATAATGAGGTCAAAGCAATGCTTGAAGCTTGTTCAGAGCAAAGAGACAGAGCAATAATCAGTATCTTAAGAGATAGCTCTGCAAGAGTAGGTGAGCTGATAAACCTATGCATTAAAGATGTTAATATCACAGATATAAGCTCTAAAAATAGTGAATATCAGCACCAGATAGCAACCATAAAACTAAAAGGAAAAACAGGAGAAAGAATAAACCAGCTATTCTGGAGTGTTTCAGATTTAAGATTATGGCTCTTAAATCACCCCTTGAAAAATGAGCCAGATGCACCTTTATTCATAGCCACAAAAGAGTGTAGGTATGGACAGAGATTAAGTGCAGTGGGTATTAATAAAGCTCTGCAACGGGCTGCCAAAAAAGCAGAGATAAAAAGACATATCCACGCTCATCTTTTCAGGCATACAAATCTAACAAAGATGGCTCAAGTATTAAGTGAAAGCGAGTTAAAAATACACGCTGGCTGGGGTGCTAATTCAAATATGGCAAGTGTTTATGTTCATCTTTCAGCAGATGACGTCAATAGAAAAATCTTGAAGAGCTTAGGCATCCAATTAGAAGATGATAAACCAGAAACCACAGACGAGCTATTGCCAAGAATATGCCCAAATAATGTATGCAGTTATCAAAACCCAAGTGATGCAAAGTTCTGCCTAAAATGTGGCTATCCAATGACCTTAAAAACCGCAGTTGACCTAAGAAAAATCAAAGACCAAGAAGAAGAATTGCATAAAAAGATAATGAATAAAGGCACAGATTGGATTGATATGAGCAAAGTTACTGATATTAAAGAGATGATATATCAAATAGTGAAGAAGAACCCTGAGCTATTGGAGAAGCTGAGAGAGATTGCAGGGAAAGTTGATGAGAACTAATGTTATCTCAATTAGTATTAACATCACACTCTTCTTTTTTTACCTGATTTACTGCAAAATCTATATTCTCATTTATTATTTCGTCATGGAACTTAATCAATGCTTTGATTTTTGGTGACTCATTATTTATTTTATAAAGTTGAGATTTGCCCAAAATTCTTGTTTTCTTGATTATTCCTTCTTTAAGAAATTCATCTATGATTTCTCTTGCAGTATTTCTATTTATGCCCGCCCCCTCAGCTATGGAAGATAAACCATAATCAAAGTCTTTTGTTTTTATAAAAAAATTCAAAACTTTTATTCTTGGATTGACTCCCAATAGTCTGGTAAAATCACTTGTTTTAGGGGTATTTTCTTCTCTATTTTTATTCATGTCACTATCACCCTCTAAATACTCCACCTTTTTTTTAGCCATCTTATCACCTTTTTTTTAAAAATGAAATAAGTAAAATAATCATATTATAGTGCAACTTATTTATATAGTTTATGGTTTGTAGCTATAATGCTTGATTTATAAGCTATTATGCTTAATGTTATGCAAGACTATGACTAACCATGTTTAATTAGTAAACAACGTAATCTAAAAAGGAAACATTTATATATAAATGGGTATTTTCAAATAAAATACTGGTTTTTCACCTCCAAACGACAAAGTTTCCATTTTTGTCAACCTCCATAGATTACATCATTTTCATGAAAAATATGGAGGTGAAAAAAATTGGTATAAATAAACATAAGTGCCTCATATTGAGCATTTTTTTTGAGTCAAGATATTATTGTTTTGATGAAAAACCCGAATATGAGCTCATGGCATTGAGACCAGATGAACAAGGAGATGTCAATTGCTTTGATTTAGCATTGGATGAACTTGTTTGTGTGGATAAATGGCTTTTAAGAAGACAGATGCAACATTTAGCAACGTATCGTCTGAATAAAAGTCATATTTGGGACATTGCTCAATATGTGAAGGCTGCAACATAGGAAAACCATGAGAATTTATGTGCACAGAAAGGGACTGTGTGGAAAAGCGGTCTCTTCTTGCACTTTTTATTGAAAATGAAAATATTTAAATATAAACTATCACCTAAGCATAATATTCCACACAGTCTTTTTTCAACACTGTTGAAAAAGGAGGGAAGAAAAATATTTTTTCTTTTTTAAATCCCTCTTTATCAACACCAATTGTCTTTGTTGTATCATTAGTAAATAAGGGGGTGCATTAAAATGATTAAGAAAATTTTCATACTATTAGTTGTTTTACTTCTTATACCTGTTGTAATTGCTACACCAGATATATTTTCAATTACAGTTACTCCTCAGCAAATTACATACCCAGATGTGGCTGCTGTTAAACTTAATTTTGAAAATCCTAATTCCCTTTTTAGTCCTGATAGAAAATATAAGGAAATACAACTGGATATTTCAATAACAGGAAATAGTAACTTTGCAGATGGCAAAAAAACAATAAAAAAGAATTTTCAGGATATTTCTTCAGCAATTACAGAGTCTTTTGAAGTTTTCATTACCACTGATGCTTCTTGTAAAGAAGGAGATACAATAACTATCACTGCAATAGTAGATTATATAATTGAAGATAAAAAAGAAGAAAAGAAGATTAAAGAGCCAGAAATACATTCTGTATCATTTGTAGGAAGATATTGTGAAGCAGTAGTATGTGTAGAACAATTAGAACAATGTAAAGATGATAAAGCACAATTATCTGAAGAAATTAAAAAAATAAATGATATAACAACTAATTTAAAATCTGAAAAAGAGAATTTAATATATGAATTTGGGCAATGTAATAACACAATAGAGGAAATAAAGGAGAAAAATAATGAAGCAACAATAGGTGGTTGGTTTAAATTGGGTGAGAAGAGATTAATCCCTATTTGGGTATTTATTGGGTTTATTATCCTTCTTATTTTAGTAATCTTTTGGCTTTTGAAAGCCTTATATGATTAATAAACAATGAACCAAAAAGAAATAAGGGCAGAACTTGAAGGAATGCGTATTAATGCTTTTAATAATAATAAGCTTATTCCCTCTAATAAAATAGATTTGGGCTCATCAAGACTAAACTTGCTGTATCAGGAGTTACATCAATTAGTTCTTTTTGGTTTTGGTAATGCTTCTATTGTGATGTGTGGTGTTTTTCTTGAGGCATTGTTAAAAGAAATTTTATTTATTAAAGGACATTATGATTATAAAAGGAAAATGGATTTTTATTTAGCTATAAAGGAGTGTAAACAATATCTCTTAAAAAAACAATATGATGATTTACATTATATTAGAACAATTATCAGAAATCCATATCAGCATCATAATTTAAAACAATTGTTTGGTGAAATTAACTTTAAAGGAGTAAAAGTTAATAAACTTGGTGTTAGCCCAGTGAAAGATATAAGCAGTAATGAACTGAGACCATTGGAAACAATAGCTAAATTAAGATGTGATGCAGAGACTTTTATCCCACTATTCAGATATTGTCATTATACAGCCAAGAAACATTCAAAGAGATATCTTATAAATAAAAAATAATTTATTAAAAGTTCTTCTCAATCTCCTTCAACAATCTTTTTTTATCCCATAGTTCAACATTATTACTTTTAGCTAGAGAAATAGCACTTTTCGTATAACTGCTCGTAGTTACAACCATCGCTTTTTGACAGTCATAATGTTTTTTAGCAGCAACTACTTCTTGAATGGCACTGTTAGAAACGGGATGCGTATAATTCTTTGCTTGAACAGCGGTTTTTTCTTTGAATTTTTCAATTATTATATCAGCACCTTGGTCACCACTTAATTTGGTGTTTATTACTTTATAACCTAATTTTTTAAATAAATCACCTAAAAAATATTCAAATTGATGCCCCGACATAGAAGAAAAATCTGCCATCTGTCTTTTAGTAGCAGGATTTTTTAATTTATCCTCAAATGTTTTCATTTCTATCTCTTTCTTAACTTCTTCAATAAGAGGTTTTATAAATATAACTTCTTTTAATAAGTTAAATTCATCCAATATATCTACGAGCAAAGAAAGATGACTTTCATATTTCTCACCAAAAACATATAAAAACACATAAATGCACTCATTTACTGATTTATTTGCTATTTTATCTTTGATTATCTTCTTAAATCTCTCATTTTCTTCTTCTTGTTGAATATGAGCTAATAAAATTAGCAGACTCATTTCTTTTAATTCGACCCCATATCTTTTTAATAATTCTAATAACTTTTTTCTTTCTTGTTCAGAACCAACGATTATATTACCAGATTTATTTTGTTTAACAAAATTCACTACAATATCCCATTTTTTCTTCTTTTTGATTTTCTCAATTAATGAATTTAAATCTTCTTGTAATGATTTGTTTAATTGATTAATTAATATTTCATTAGTAATTTGGACTTTTTCACCATTAGCTGTTTCAACAAATGATGGAAAGGTGTCCATCTCAAAATCCAGTAACATCTTTAGTGGTTTTTCTGGGATTTTGTTATTTTTCAGGTAATTTTCAATAAACCATCTCCCAATACTAAATGATAATCCCTTATCCTCTGCCTTCTTTCCTGCAACAATTATTTGTTTTCTAAACTCTATAAATTCTTCTTCATTATATTTTACATTTTCATACTCTGTATCCTCTAATTTTATACTTAAACCAATTTTTCCTGTAATTTTATTTAGACAAGACTCACAAACAACTTTTCCACGATAAGAATATTTGTCATCATTCTCGTATAGTTTTTTATTACAATTTGAACATAAATAATAACTGCTACTAAATATACTATCTTTATTTTTAATCCATCCATTATTTTCTGAGTTTTGATATTCCCCATCCTCACTCAAACTCCTACCTAAATATACCTTTGCAATTATTTTGTAATCATTTTTCACTTTTAAAATATCTCTAAATATTGTTTCTGTAAGGTCTGCAACAAAATCAACATCGTTCCCGCATTGGGCATAAATACCATATTCTTCATAAAATTGATATTCTTTTTCATTTAATGATACTGAATTATTATTTATTAAACACTTTGTAAATGATAGATGCTCTAATAATTCCTTTACTAAACGATATGACCCTTCTTTAATTAGTGAAGATTTAGAGGGAAAATTTAACATAAAACAATTGTTTTCATAAATGTATTGAACAAAACATTTTGTATTTTGGTCGCTAAATATTACAAAAGGGTCAAAACCATCTTTATCTTTTACTCCTTCTTTTCTAAACTTACCCAAGATTTCCTTAATGAAATTATATTGTCCTGATACCATTTATTAGGCTAATAAGCTTATCTCCTTTTTAAATATTTTCTATAATTTTCTATTTTTTAGATATTATTACTTTTGTTTGCATTGTAGATGCATTAGCAATTGAACGGATACCTATGCCTACAAATGCACCACTAATAATACCCCCAATCATTCCAAAATAAAAAAGAGCAAATGGTAAGCTTATAATTCCCAAAATTATTAACGACCACCCTTGCACTTTTAGATTTTCAGCTTTGGAAAGATAACAAGATTGACAAAAATATTTTTGACCATAAAACCCCACACTTTGAAGTATGCTCTTTTTGTTTACTTTTGTTTTGCACTTATCACAAACAGTGTATTCTGCTTGATTTTTGTGGCACTTGTCACATAACACTGACCCATCATCCAAATCCCAAAAAGTTTTTGTCTTGGTAGTACCACAATTACTGCATTTATCAGGATATTTTTTCTTTGCCATCATTACACCATTTCTTATTTTATATAATTTCTACAAGTTTCAATTAAATTTATCATTTCGTTATTGTAAGGAAAATTCTCTAATAAATTACAATCCTCTTCTTCAAATGATGCTTCACCACTAATAGCTTTGTTTATTATATGTTTAATACAATTTAAAGCCCATAGGTTAGTTTCACCAACATCATCAGCTATCATCTTGCAGGGTGCAAAATTCACAGTATTCAATGCTACGTCAGATAAACAATAATATTTTGAAGTATCAGTACTTATTTTTTTACATAATTCAGCATTGTTAGTAGTAATAGCAACAGCGTTATAACATCCTCCATTTCCTTCTCCAAGTTCATCACATTTACTTAAATCAAAATTTGGGTCAATGTAGGCAAAAGCAATATAGCACTCTGCTTTTACAGTTGTTAAATCACACATTGATAAATCTTTATTGTATAATGCTATTCCAGCTTTACATCGTTCCTCATCTGTTATATCTTTGATTTGACATAGATAAGTATCTTCCATTGAAACATCAAGATTAAATTGTTCAAATAGACAAGCAGACCATACAATTGCAGAACTTCCCTTCTGAAAACTACATTCTTTGTAAGGTGGTAACGTATCCATAAGAATTTTATAACATTTTACCTCTTTTTCCTTGTCAAGACTACTACACAATTTTAGATTATCTAACTCTTTGGCTACCTCTGTATAACAATTCATTTCTAAGTATTCTCCTTTTATATTCTTGCATAAATCAAAGTCATCTAGTTGTATGGCTATTTTATGATAACAATCATCTTTTTTAGTTTCATCAGGTATTTTACTACATAACTCTGAATGATATCCACCAATTTGCCATCCCATAGCAAACTCATAATAGCAGTTTGTTATAGATACAGCATTTGGACAATCTTCTGGTGTTTTTAGTTTGCTAATCCCTGCCATTTTTTCATAACTTTCTATAGAATAATCTAAATCCTTTTCAGTTCCATATTCAGTAAGCATCATACAAGCATAACTGCAAGTAGGTTCGTATATCTCCTTGTTACCGCCAACTATTATACAAACCTCTATGCATCTATCTTGTTTCTTCTTTATTCTTTCTTCGTCTGGTAATTCTTCAAGTTTTTGTTGTTCTTTATACATTTTAATTGTTTCATCAAGTTGTGCAGAAGGATTTGGAGCATAATCTTTTATTTTTTGGCAAGCATCTTCACAAGAAATTTTTGGAGCACCAGCTAAACGGCAGGCAGTTACACATTCTTCTTGCTTCTTATCAAGCTCAGAAATTTCTGTTAATATTTTTTCATCCTCTTTAATTCCTTCTTCTTTCACTTCTTCTACATCTCCTTGTACTGCCTTGTTCTTATCTACTTCTGTTATCTTTACCTGATAGCTTTTGCCAGTTTTATCTTCTGATATAGTATATTCACAACCACTTAAAAGAATAAGAATTAAGATTAGCACCAAAGCAAAATACTTCAATTTACCCATCATAGCACCTCTTAATGCATTTAATCCTTTATCTTGTTCCTTTTCTATTTAAATATTTTGGTTAATAGATGGTTAATACTTGGTTAAATATGATTTGTTCTATAAGATAGCATATATGCCAAAAAAGAAAAAACTCTATGGAAAGAGCAGGACAGTTCCAATCTTAAAAAGTAGCTTGCAGTTAATTTCTTGGATTATGCGTGGAAAAATGCGGAAGTTTGTATTTCAAAACATTGAGGATAAAACAATGCCTTCAGATATTGTTGAACGATTAGTAGGTACAAACAAAAGAAAACCACAGAGCCACTATGTTCAAGTAAGTCGGGCACTTGCAGAGCTTGAAATACAAGGTCTTCTTAAGTGCTTGAACCCAAAAGAAAAAACAGGCAGGTTTTATCAATTGACTATAAAAGGGAAAGAACTTCTAAAAATGCTTTGACAAAACAGATTATTATTTACATTTCATTCATCTTCTTGTTTTAGAGAAAATGTGATATCCTTTACTCTCCCTCTGTCTTCTTATAGCTTCCTCACCTATTCTATTTGCTTCTCTTATCTCTTCTAATACCTTTCTGAAGTCTTCTTCTGAAACAAGGCTACCCCTATGCTCTATGTCATATTTTACTTCATTAATTTGTTCAAATTCTTCTCTTATTATTTTTATAACTTTGAGATATGCATAACCTTTTTGTTCTGGGTCAGAAATCATATTAAAATTTAGAATAGCATTAATCAACAGTTTTGTCTTCTCAGCTTTTATTAAGTTCGGGTCGCCAGTGGAAAATGCTTTGATAATATCAAGCAGTTTTCCTCGCATTAAACAAACCAAGTCAAGTTCTTTTCGTTCTTCCCTTAACCTGTAAGTTGGACAGAACTGCTTATATCCAATAGGACAAGTTTTGCAGGTCAAGATTTTGTTTTCAGGTAATTTTGCATTTCTACCATGTTTTAATGCTTTTTGCCTGTTTGCTAATGTTTTTCTTAATGATTTTATCTTTCCGCCTTTTTGTCTCTCTTCATTTGTCAATTTCCTTAGTTTATTACCAAAATTAGACAGTTTGTTTTGATTGTTTGTTTCTTTATTTGTCACTATTCACCTTCATTTTTATCCTCCTCGCTGTTTTGATTACAAGAAAATGAGCCCCTTATCAGTTTTTCGTAGTCTAAAATTTTGTCCATATCCTCGAGAGAGTGTTTTTTATGTATTGTTTCAAACTCAGCAACACCGTGAGAATGGTCTACTTCTATCCTATTAGAAGCATATCGAACATTAAATTGCTTGAATATTTCTGCAAGAGGATGGTTTTGATAGGCTAAGTGATTTATAGTGACAGAAGCAATCTCGTATTGGTTAATCATTATACCTTTGAACATTTGCTCGAGATATTTTTTTAAGGGGGAGATATATTTTTCGTATGCTTCGACATATATTTCACTAATAGAGTCTCCATAAACATCTGGCAGATAAAAGCAAATCTTCTGAGGAGAATAAAAGAGGACAATGCATTCTTCAAACTCTACTCTAAAACCCCTATGCTTTGGACTTTTACTTATTTGTAGATATTTGTTTCTAACTAGCTCAAAATCTCTATATCCCTCTGTAAGTATAAATTCTCCAGATAGTTTATGCCCTCTTAATTTTCTTGTATTGTTAAGATACCCCTTTAATTTTTGGAATACAACTTTTCCATCGGGGGTTAAATTATTTAGTTTAGTGAGTAAACCTTTATTTCTTAAGACCTTGATATTATAATTTACAGTCGTGAGTGGCTTTTTTAAAACCTCTGCAAAGTCCTTTTGCTTTAGCAAATTTTCTTCTTTTGTGAAACCTCTAATCATAATTATTTTAGCTTGGGCTTTTGATAATCCCCCTGTAAGATTACGAGTATTATTACAAGCCATTTCCAAGCATCTCCATCCGAACCACCCTTGCCTTTGGTATGATTACTTTATAATCTAAAGTAATGCAAAACTCATCTTGAGAAGTTAAAATCCCTTCCTTCAAAGAAATCTTTTCGCCGTCATCAAAGTATATTTTCAGTCTTCTTATGTCCATCCTTCCCCACCTGATTAATTAATCCTTCTTGCTTTGCCCTTTTTAAGAGATATTGTGTCAAAGGGTTTAACATATCATACATTGACTTTTCCATCTTCACCAGCCCCATATCTATTTTTCAAGAGTTGTCTAAGAAGTTCTGACATATCCATCTTTTGACTAAATGCTTCATTGCGTAGAGACTCATAATATTGCTCTTCAAGATTAAAGCCAAAATATCTGCTAAAATTTTGTTTCCTCATATTTGATTATAGTATAAACAAAGGGTTAATATACTCTTATTCAAATACCATATAATTAGCAAGATTTCTTTATTATGCTGTTAATAATATGATTATGTAAAACCATATAATTAACCAAAAAATATATAAATGACTTCTCATTTTATCATAAAATAATAAAATGTCAAGGGATAATAAAGAAAGAACAGAGAAGCGAGAGAAAGTATATATCTCTAAAGCGAGAGTTCTGGATATCATTAAGAAACATAAAAATAAAAAAGATGCTATTAACCTGATTGTTAAAGAACTAAAAAAGCAAAAATCAGGTAGAAGAGAGTCTGACCCAAAGAACAGAAAGGCAGGGGTTTGGGGTTATCCCACAGCATTAAAGATTATCTGTTCAATTCTGGTTGGAAATACCACCAAAAAAGAAATGGGTAAAAGAGATTTAACCATTGGTACATTAAATAAATTTTTATCAGACAAAAAAAAGAATATGCTATCGGAAAATCTTCTTTATGTGATAAATAAGAAGGAGGAGGGTATAAAAAAGAGGAAAACAAAATCAAAAGAAGAATATAAATATGGAATTAACTATGATTTATTATTAGATAAATTTAAGGAACAGATAGATAATCGACTAACTTTCGCTATTTCCTATTTTAATCAAGCAGAAGATACATTAAACAATCACATTAAAAAATTAAACAATGAATTAAATAACTGTGAAATAGCCTTAGAAGATTATCAAAAAGAGATTGAAATTAAAATAAAAAACAAGCCAGAAAAAAAGAAAAGTATAGATAATTTTCATGATGTTTGTAAAAAAAGAAGCATTATTAGAAGAAAAATTCAACTATATAACCGATTTAAAGATAATATATTTTTATTCAATAAGAATGTTCGAAAATTTAAATTGAATGAGTTTTCTAATGATGATAAAGTAATAATTAAACTAATCTTACAATCAGCATTTTATAATTATTATTTGTCTTGTCGTGAAGATAAAACAATCTTGGACATCTTTGATAGAGTTTTAACACAAATAAGTAAGGGAAGGGTTATTATCCTACCAGAAAGAGTAGTTCAAGAGAATTTTAAGACTCCGCCGTCTTATTGTGTAAGTGATTGTGATGGTGGTATCTTAGGAGATATTAAGGTATTGATGAATGCTATACATGACATTGAATACTTTGATTTATTTGATGCTACTGAAAATGAAGAAAAGACTTCTAATAAGGTTGTAATTCGATTATGCCCACATGAAAAGCTCAATAAGGATGAAATTAAAATAATGAGAGAAAAAGCTGAGGAGTATGTTAAGGGGTATTTAAAAAATGAAAGAAAGATTAATTAAAATATATGAAATATTGCTCAAATCATACGGCTATCAGGGCTGGTGGCCAATCATAGACGACAAAACCTTGCTGTGCAAATACCACCAAAACGCACCAAGAAACGAGCAGGAGCAGTTGGAAGTCATATTCGGCTCCGTCCTCGCTCAAAATACAGGATGGTATCCGAATGTAGTCAGAGCTCTTCAGCAGTTAAAGATAGGGAGATTATTCACAAAAGAAGAATTGGAGGTAATAAAGAAAGCAGAGATTATACAAGCAGAAATATCTGAAAACAATAAAAAGATAAGTAAAACTAATATATTGACGCAGAATACATCATGGAAAAACGCAGAAAAAGCATTAATCTGTTTAAACAAAAACAAATTAATAGATATAAATAAAATTCTTGAACATTCTCATCCATCTCTCGCAGAATGCATTAGATGCAGTGGTTATCACAACCAAAAAGCAGAAAGATTAAAAATTATGGCAAAATTTCTTAAACATACGCCAATAAAGAAACTTCAGCAATTAGACATCAAAACTTTACGCGAAATTCTTCTGAAAATTAAAGGCATTGGTCTTGAAACAGCTGACTCTATTATTCTTTATGCATTTAACAAGCCAATATTTGTGATTGATACTTATACAAAAAGAATCATTTCGAGGATTGGCTTGTGCGAAAAGGATGTTAAATATGATGAATTGCAGGAATTGTTCATGAAAAATTTATCAGCAAATAGTAATTTATCAAGAATGAGCAACTTGACCACAAGTAATTTTCAGAAAGATAGAGAGAAAGACACAGAACTATTCAATGAATATCACGCATTATTGGTTGAGCATGCTAAAAGATATTGCAGCATAACCCCAAAGTGTGAACGCTGTATTCTTAAAAGCCTTTGCAGAGATAAACCCATTTAAAACAAAAACTATTTATATTAGTTATACTTATGTATTACTTATGTATAATTATAATTTTATGTGAGGTAATAAAAATGGCTGTTGAAGTTGTCGTTAAAAAATTAGGCAATTCAATAGGGGTTATTTTCCCCAAAAATATTGTAAAGGAAAAACAGATAGAAGTAAATAAAAAGGTGTTTATTGAGATAGTTAAAGAAGCAGATCTTGGAAATATGTTTGGTTCTCTTAAAAGGAAGATAAACTCACAGAAATTCAAAGATATGGTGAGGCAGGGATGGGTATAACTAGCTATTTTTTTGACACATATGCCTTTTGTGAAATAATTGTAGGGAATCCTAATTATCAAAAGTATGTTAACAAGCTTGGCATCATCACTACAAGATTAAATTTGATGGAGTTATATTATGGATTATTAAGGGAATGTGATAGAAAAACAGCTGATAAATATTATGATTCATTAATTAAATATGTTATAAATATTGACGATGAAACAATTAAACAGGCGATGGTATTTAGGTATTTGAATAAAAACAAAAAATTATCTTATGTTGACTGCATTGGTTATATACTTGCTAAAAAAATGGGCTTAAAATTCTTAACAGGTGATAAAGAATTTGAAAGTATGGAAAATGTTGAGTTTGTTAAGTAGATATTCATACAATTTGTAAGAGTATGCTAAAATGCATAGAGAACTTTGAATAATTCGCATTTTGTGATTACCACCACCTAAAACCACCAAATTCTGCGTCCTCATCATGTCTTATTTTTGAAAACTACACTTTTGCAAAGTTCTCTATAGCAAATGCATTAAATTTTCGTAATAAAGTTTAGTGGTTGTTAAGCTTTCTTCAATATCTTCACAATACCATTAGTTTCTGCATCAACCTCTACAAAATCGCCATCTTTTAAAACTTTTGTAGAAATTTTTGTTCCAATCAAGCATGGCACGCCTAGTTCTCTGCTTATAATGGCTGCATGGCTTGTAACACCGCCAGCGTCTGTAACAATTGCAGCTGCTTTCTTCATTGCAGGTACAACATCGGGGTTTGTTGCAGGTGCAACTAATATGTCACCCTGCTTCATTTTTTCAATGTCATTTGAATTAAACACCAGCTTGACACACCCTTTTGCATATCCTTGACAGGCAATCATCCCTTTTATTTCTGTAACATTTTTAGGGGATTCTATTATTTCTACTAATTTTTTAATTTCTTCTGCCTCATTATCAGACACTATTTCAGTTGCCCCTTTTTTGCTTACCATAACGCAACCCTTGTTTCGCTTATTAAGGGACTGCTATAAAATAAATTGCCAATTTCAACTGATTGTATAATTCCATTGCGGATTAATTTTGTGCCTTACAAGATTAATTTTTTCAAAATC
>JAGVYH010000051.1 GCA_018303325.1 Candidatus Woesearchaeota archaeon | reverse complement strand
GAGCTTTTTGGCAAGCAAAAACCTCGGAAAATACCATCTGTGGTATTTCACTCCGTTCAATACCACTTTCAACTATAATTATGGGGTCGTAGTGTAACTTGGCTTAGCATTCAAGCTTCGGGAGCTTGTGGTTCTGGGTTCAAAATATGTTGAATTTTTGTTCAAAAGGAAATTCAATAATGAAAGTCCCAGCGACCCCATTCTTTTTGACAATTTTTATATAATAGTTGTGCTTCTTAAATTACATGAAGCGTTCAGTAAAAGAAAGGAATATTTTGGACAAGTTTTGCAATAAATTTTGCAATATTATTGAAAAATACACGACTTATATTATAGTGTCTGGTTTTGTAGCAATATCTTCTGGAAGAGCAAGAGGAACAGAAGATATTGATATGATTATTCCTAAAATAGACAAAGAACTGTTCTTAAAAATTCATAAAGATTTAATTAAAAATGAATTTGTTTGCACACAAACAGATAATCCTGAATCAATATATGATGATTACCTTAAAGATAATTCTTCTGTTAGATATGTGTTAAAAGATAAACCCTTGCCCGAAATGGAGATTAAATTTGCAAAAGATGAATTAGACACATATCAGTTGAAGACAAGAATCAAATTACCTTTAACAGGGCTGGACATTTGGTTTAGCTCAATTAATATGAACATTTCTTTCAAAGAAGAACTACTAAAATCTGATAAAGATTTGGAAGATGCAAGGTATTTAAGGATAGTATACCCTGAATTAATTAATGAAAAAGAAATTAACAAGATAAAATATATGATTAAAAAATTGAGATTGAGCTAATCAAAAATAAAGAGATTAAATAGGTAAGAAATGGGTTTGGTGTTATATGACGAGAGCATTACACATGCAAAGTCTTGAAAAATGGGCGCATTTTGTCAGAAACAATCCTACTAAATGGAAAAAGATTCATACTAAATTTATTAACGCACAATTTGAAAAGGCATATGCGTTTATAGATAGATTACTTAAACAACCAAATGGTCGTGAGAAAATAATTAAGTTGTATAAAATAGGAAATTTAAATGGTTATCCCAATCTGTTAAGAACAAACCAAGTGTTGGCCAGAGTTAATCGGACAAACCAAAAACTTAATAAATAACATTTCTAATAAGTATTCTTGTGAAGACATTATGAAAATAACCTTTTATTTCATGGCTGCGTTTATTGCATTGATTTTTCTATTTGGCGGAGTACTAAACTCACCAAATGATATAAACCTAAACAAAGAACTGCATGGCGCAGCAATAGAAAAAATAAATACGCAAGAAGAACAGCTTCAAATGAATGAAACCATTGACTTAAACAATCCAGATATTATTATAGTATATCCAAACTAATTTTCAAGTTCATTTTTCACAATAAATATAATTCACAATGAATAAGACTAAAATTCTGTCATTTTTTAATAATCTGAAGAAGATACCTAATCTTATAACATTTTCAAGAATTATTTTAGTTCCTTTTTTGTTTTATTTTGCTTATACACAGCAAAAATACATTTTTGTTATTCTGTTCCTAACCGCTGGATTAACAGATATATTGGACGGCTATTTTGCCAGAAGATTAAACCAAACGTCATTATTTGGCGCAAGATTAGACAGCATTGCTGATGATGTTATCCTATTGTCATTAGTGTTTTGGCTGTATTGGCTGCTGCCAGAATTTTTAATCAAGAATTGGTACTTATTTGTATTAATTTACTTGACATTTTTGATTAGTTTGTATATACAATATATCCTCTCAACCAAAAAGACAGGCCTTCATTTGTGGTCTGCTAAATTCTCTTTTTTCATGATTTTTGTAGTAATTACTTTATTTGTGCTTTACAAGCCGTATGAATGGATGCTATATCTCTTAACATTTCTTATACTATCCACAATCATTGAGACTAGCATAAAACTACTTAAAAACAAAAAACCAGACACAACTTCTTTTTTTGCAGCATTTTCTAAGAATAAGAAGAATTAAATGAGATTATATACTAAATGGAATTAGTTTGTTCGAAAACTAATTTCATTTAGTATATACAAAAGTCCTTGAGGTTTGTTCGAACCTCAAGGACTTTTAGTATATCATTAACCTCTATTTTGCAATCTTTAACAGCGCCGTTATGCAGTTCTAGAACATAAGTTGCTTTATTATTCGAATTAAACAACGTAAACGGCTTAAACTTTTCCTTTATCTCAACAACTTTCTTATCTTTGTTTAATAACACAACATCAATAGGGAAAAATACAAACCACATGTGCAGATTAATATATTGCTCTTTATCAAATATAAAAACAAGAGATTTCTGTCTAGAAAACATTAATCCTCTTAATTTTGAGAAGAAAGAATCGCAAAGAACATATTCTTCCGCTATTATTTTATTCTTAGTAATATTTTTTATCATTGCAAAAATAAAAATAACATAAAACAAAAACTGCCTTATTAATCTATTTCAGTAATCTATCTTAACAATAATTTTTCATAATCCCATTCATCTTGATTTTCAACCTTCTGAGAGCACTCTTTCTTTTCATGCCAAAATACCCAGCATTTCTCCTGAAATTGGTTCCATTTGAGACATTTCTCACAGCAGGGTGCTAGTAGTGTATTAGTCTTTATTTGTTCTTTTTCAGCCATCTTTTTCACCAATCTGAATGAATAGTATTACTTATATTTATTTTTTTGCTAATCGTATGTGTATAAGCTCTTTTAAGGATAATGCTACTTTCCTAATTTGTGCTTATTCAATCATTCAATCGCTACTACTTTTATCTTAAAATTTAAAGCTTTCCCAGCTAAAGGATGATTAAGGTCAATCTTGAACGTATCATTGTTTACTTCGCAGATTCTTGCGCCAAATGTTTTTCCTTCAGGAGATTGCAGGCTTAAAACCATTCCGACCTTAGGTTCAAGATTTTCAGGCAGCTTATTTTTAGGAACATCTCTGACAAGAGCAGGATTAGAAATGCCATAACCCTCTTTTGGCTCAATTCTGATTGTCTTTTCTTCATTAAGCTTCATACCTTTGATTGCATCATTAAACCCTTTTATAACTTGTTTGGCATCAACCTCAAATTTCAAAGGTTCTCTGCCTTCAGAACTGTCAAATTTTTCGTCATTATCAAATGTGCCCGTATATTCAACGCTGACTTTTGAGCCAGCTTCAACAATTTTATTGTTTGCACTTTTATTATCTGTATTATTCTCATTTTTTTTTGCCATTAAATTCAACTCCTTAATAGTTTAAACTTAACTTTTTTTTCATTATAACTTGGTTTAGTGACTTAACTTATAAAACAATAAATAAGCCATCTTCAACAAGTTTTTAACAAGAGAATTAATAATAATTTATAAAGTTTTATATATCTCCTCATTACAAGGAAATCTTATGATAACCACAATTATCTTTGACATGGATGGTGTGCTTGTTGACACCATGAAACTGCATTATACTGCATGGAAAAAGCTCTTAGAAGAAAAAGGGTTTAAAGGGTTTAATAAAAAGATATATCTTTCTTTTGCAGGTATGAAAACTGTTGAAATCCTTCAAATGTTCAAGAAAAAACATAACCTTAAAATAAACCCAGAGCAAGATGCAAAGAGAAAAGAAGAGTTAGTTAACTTTTCTAAGATGGCTCTTTTTTCAGGAGTTAAACCTACGCTAAAAGAATTAAGAAAAAGCGGGTTTAAAATAGGTATCGCGACCTCTGCAAGTCACCATATTATGAAAAGAAATTTATCTCTGTTTGGCATATCTGCTTATTTTGATTCATTTACCACAGCAAATGATGTTGTACATTCAAAACCAAACCCGCAAATCTATCTTCTTTCTGCAAAAAAATTAAACAGTTCTCCTAAAGAATGTGTTGTAATTGAAGATGCAGTTAATGGTGTTATAGCAGCAAAAAAAGCAGGAATGAAATGTATGGGGATAACAAATACTTTTCCTAAACAAACATTGAAAGAAGCAGGGGCAGATTATGTTGTTGAAAATGTAACTGAACTTCTAACCCTTCTCGAAAAAATTAATAAAATATAACTTAATTAATGTGTACATCTTTTACATATCCTCAATACAATATCTCTGAAAATTAACACTAACCTTTAAAAACCCATATAATCTTCTTTCTAAAATGACACGAATTTGCATCCTAACCTTTGGATGTTCATTAAACATTTCAGACTCTGAAGTAATGTCTGGCTTATTGGAAAAGCACAAGTTTAAGATAGTTAACTCAATAGATGAAGCTGATTTAGTAATCGTCAATTCCTGCACAGTCAAACATGCCACAGAAGCGCATTTCTGGAATTTATTAAGCAAATTAAAAGAAAAGAATAAGCTGGTTGTTATCGCAGGATGTATTGCCCAGACAGACCCTGAAAAATTAAGCGAGTATAGTTTAATCGGTACAACACAGTTAACTCATATCCATGAAATTGTTGAAGAAACTTTGTCTGGCAACATTGTCAAGTTAATTGCAAAAGAAATTAATCCAAGATTAAATCTGCCGAAGATAAGAAAAAACCACATTATAGAAATTATACCTATCTGCCAAGGATGTTTAGGCAACTGCACTTATTGCAAAACAAAGGCAGCAAGGTTTGAGTTAATCAGCTATGAAAAAGATGCAATCATCTGTCAAGCTAAACAGGCAATAAAAGAAGGTGTTAAAGAAATATGGTTAACTGCGCAGGATACAGCTGTTTATGGCAAAGATATTGTTGACAATGATATATGTAACGACACAGGTAAAGACGCCGGTAAATATGTTGGTAAAGATAAAGACGCTGGCAAATATGCTAGTAAAAATGAAGGAGTTACAATAATTGATTTGCTTAAGGAGCTTATTGAATTAAAAGGAAATTTTAAGATACGTTTAGGCATGGGGAATCCTGATCATATTAAATCATATATAACTCAGTTAATCCCTATTTTTCAAAACGAAAAAATGTTTCAGTTCATTCATATCCCTGTTCAATCAGGCAACAATTTCATTCTAAAAGATATGAACAGAAAATACACCATCGAGGAATTCAAAGAAATAATTACTAAATTAAGAAACTCAATACCTAACATTACATTAGCAACAGATATCATTGTTGGTTATCCCAGCGAGACAGAGGAGCAGTTTGAGGATTCAATAAAATTAATCAAAGAAATCAAGCCCGACGTGTTAAACCGCTCAAAATACTGCGCAAGACCAAAGACAGTTGCAGCATCACTGCCGCAATTGCCAGGCAGTTTAATAAAAGACAGGTCCAGAAAACTTAGCCAAGTGTTTGATTTTATTGGCTATGAACATAACAAATCTTGGCTGAAATGGCAGGGTGAAATCTTAATTGATGAGATTGGCAAAGAAGAAACAGAATCAGTTGTGGGGAGAAATTTTGCATACAAGCCAGTTGTTGTCGAGAACAAGGATGGAAAGCTTAAGATTGGCGACGTCGTCAAAGTAAAAATATTTAAAGTAACTAAATATGATTTAAGAGGAGAAATACTAAAACAAAAACATAACTAACACATAACTATTTGTTTAATTGATATTCTCTATTTCTCAACGGTTTTTTCCGATCACAATAAGTTCTAAGCTCCTAACTCGTTTGTGGGACGAAGTCCACAGTCTCATGAAAAGTTTTTTACGCTTTTTTAAGCGTTATATAAACATTTCAAATTTAATATAATAACAAATAAACTAAATATCATCATGAGACGTGTGGCTTCGCCCAGGAACTAAAGAAATATACTAAAAGTGATTAATTTTCGAACAAATTAATCACTTTTAGTATATACAAAAGTGCAAAATAATGTTCGATTATTTTGCACTTTTAGTATACTAAACCATTTATCCCCTTTCTTTCAATCCAAGGGTTCTATTAGTTATTCTTATACTCTCTTCACCATCCTCAAATCCCATTGCAGCCCTTATTGCATCAATGTTCTCTGGAACAATATTGCTTTCTTGGTGAACTGCCTGTGCATAAAATAATTCTTTTCCGTGTATTCCTAAACCTTTTTCCCAGACACAAATATCCATCATGTCGCCTCTATGATTTCCTAAATCTTTTGCATATTCCATTATTTCTGCTGTGGAAATTATTCCTGACGAGCTTTTTACAACCCTTATCCTTGGCGCTTTCTTAAAGACTTCAATAACATCATCTGCAGTAGGCATTTTTCCTTTTGTATCTTCTCCAACCTCTTTAAGGTCAACACTCAAATTATGCATATGCATCAAAGTAGTTGGAACAACAACTGCTGTTGTGAAAACTTCTATGTTTGGAAGAACAGTCCTTACATCTGGCCCATGATGAGAAGGCAATTCAAGAGAAGGCACAATTGCATTGATTGGTCCTCTGTCAGAATCTGCAGGATCAGTTCCTCGTCTTATCAATGTTGCCCTTACTCTTTGGATCGGCCAATGTGTATCAATAGTATGCAATGTTCTTGCTAACCCTGTTGTATTGCAGCTTACAACCCTTACATGTTTTTGTCCAATGCTTTCATTGTAATTGCACTGTGCGACAAAACTTTTTCCAATCTCTGCTTTTTCTCCGCCTTGGTAAATTGCTTTTAAGTTAGGGTAATTTACATAATAATTTTCTTTGTTGGCTTTGCCAATCTTTTTAGGTGTGCAGTCAACAACAACATCAATATTACTTAGAAGATTTTTTATGCTCCCTTTTACCTGAATACCATTTCCACTAAGTTCTGTGATATCATTCATTGCATAAATAGGAATGCCTTTCTGGTTCGCAACATCAATTCTGTAATTGTAACTGTGTGCGCTTATGCCAACAAGCTCCATATCCGGTTGCCTTAAAACAGCGTCAGTAACTCTTTTTCCAACAGTTCCATATCCTATAATTCCTACTCTGTACATCGTTATCACCTTTTTCTTAGGTGCTGGGTGATAGGTGCTAACGGCGATAATTCATCGTAACTAGCACCCAGCACCCCCTTAAAACTTAGCACCCAACATCTAGCACCTTATTTACTCTTCACTTTATCCCAATCTTCAAGGAATTTCTTTATGCCTTTGTCAGTTAATTCGTGTTTGAACATCTCATCAATTATTTGAGGTGGTATTGTTGCAATATCTGCTCCGAGCAATCCTGCTTCTTTTACATGCTCAAGATTTCTTACACTTGCAACAATTATTTCAGTTTTGAAATCATAATTCTTGTAAGTTTCAATAATATCTTTGACAACATCCATTCCTTTCTTACCAATGTCGTCTATTCTCCCGACAAATGGGCTTACAAAACTAGCGCCTGCTTTTGCGGCAAGCAAAGCTTGTGTGACAGAAAAAACAAGAGTAACATTACATTTTATACCCTCTTTCTCCAATACTCTTACAGCCTTAATGCCTTCGCTGGTCATTGGAATTTTTACAACAATATTTTTGTGTATCTTTGAAAGTTTTTTTGCTTCAGTTATCATTCCTTCTGCATCTAAGCTAATTGCTTCAGCGCTTATTGGCCCGTTGACAATAGATGTTATTTCTTTTACAACCTGCTCGAAATTTCTGCCTTCTTTTGCTATTAAGCTGGGATTGGTTGTAATGCCGTCTATAATTCCTATACTGTTTAATCTTTTTATTTCCTTTACATCTGCAGTGTCAATAAAAATTTTCATTATTTCATCGCCTCATTATTATTTATTATTAGTATCATTGTTATTTATATTTATTAATAGGTTAAATTTAAACACCAATGCTTTCCACATACTCTCTTACAATCTTTGCGCTGCCTTTTGCTTTGAAAGCATCGAAAAATTTCAGAGCTTCCTCACAGGTTTTGTTTTCAATCTTTTTAATTGTGTTCTTGTCAAGATCGTAAATCCTCTCAAAAAATTGTTTTGTTGCAAATTTGCCGTATGTTCCCCAAATTTCAACATCTGATTTCATACCTTTTTTTACTGCTTCATCCTTGTAAGTTTTCATAACCCAATTATAAGCATCTTGATAGAGTTCAGGCTTTTCTTTTTCAATCACTTCCCAGAACAAATTTTGCCAGAATGTTCCAACATTTCCTTTTATAATATCTCCGTGCGGAAATAATTCTTTAATAAACTTTAAAGGTGTTCCTGTTATACCATGCTGTGCAATTCTTACATAGCTTTCAATTTTTCGTAATGCCTTTGCAACTTTTTTTGTTTGAGGAATATCTATTGTTACCTGTTCAATCGGCTTTCCTTCCTTGTCATAAATATTGCCGTGCGTTGAGCCATTTGCAATCGCTAATACCTGAGGAAAAACATTATTTTTGTTGAGCGCTTTTATATACGCTGCTGCCTCTTCTGGTTTAGTTAATATCATTCCACCAGTATTTTTTCTGCCAATCTCGCCTACTTCTACTTCTAATCCAAATTCTTTGCCTTCTTTTGCGCCATATTTTTTAGTATATTCTTTTTTGATATGATTGGCGCATTCTGTTGTGCATCTTATATTATCTGCAAGTTCCTCCTCGACATTTTTGCCCTGAAAATTGAATAAATGAGAAGCATCCATTGCAAAGCTTGTATATCCAGCATCAATGCACACACTTAACAGTTTTTTTACTTCTTCCAATTCTTCAGGCGTGCCTTTTTTTACAGCAGTATGATCAGCGTGCAGTGCCCATTCTTCAAATCCAACCTCTGCAGCATATTTGCATGCAAGCTCAGACAATTTTTTAGGCGTCAATCCTGTATAACCGCCATTGACGTCGCATTCGGATTTAGCAAGCTCTAGAATTAATGCACTATCACTATCTTTTGCTGCTCTGAAAAGGCCTTTCATTGTTCCTGGCGCGATTCTTGTATTGCACGCCATGATTATACATCCTTTATCCTTCAATGCCTTAAACAAGTATGCTCCATGCATTGGTTTCATAATTTCACCTTCTTTGTTTTCTTTTTTTTATAATTTTTAATTCTTTTTTGATTTAATATACTCTTAACCATTCACATCAAATAATCTTTTGCTAAATTAACTTCATGTTTACTGCCAATATAAATTGGGCTTCTTTGATGTAATGTTTCAGGTTTAATATCTAAAATCCTGTTTTTGCCGTCTATTGCAGCACCGCCTGCTTGTTCAATAATGAATGATAATGGCTGTAACTCAAACAATAATCTTAATTTACCATTTTTAGCATTAATAAGCGCAGGATATGTAAATAACCCGCCATTTTTCAGTAAAATTTGATTAACATCAGGAACTAATCCGCCTGAATATCTTAATTTGTAGCCTTCATCTTCTAAATGTTCAATATATCTTTTATGTTTCTCTGTCCATTCTTTTTTTACGCCGCCGATAGAATAAATATTCCCTTTTTCTTTCATCTTTATATTTTCGCAGGCTAAAACAAACTCTCCTTCGGGGTTAAGTACAAATTCATGCGTGCCATTTCCTGTACTTAATATAAGCGTAGTCAATGGACCATATAAAACATACATTGCAGCAATTAAATTATGTTCATTCTTCAGACAAAGTTCACCCTTATGTATTCCAATTATTGAGCCAACTGCTAAATTAACATCAATCAAAGAACTTCCGTCGAGAGGATCAACAGTTATAGAATATTCTGCATTATTGCTTTGCTCTGGCAGCAAAACCGAAACAATCTCGTCTTGCTCTTCACTTGCCAATTGTTTAACATAAGCGCAGCATTCCATTCTCTTGATGAATATTTGGTCAGCTGCCTTGTCTAATTCAAGCTGCTGTTCTCCCGAAACATTTTTTGAAACAGCATATTTTCTGTTAGCTTCATTAATTTTTGAAGAAATATATTTGCAGGTTATAGCAATCTGATGAATTAGTCTCCTTAAATTATGCTCAACATTGTTATTACTAAGAAAAGTTCTCAGATCAACTGCTGTTATTCTCTCCATTTATTTCCACCTTAACACAACTAATACTAACCTTTGGTTTTAATACAATTAATACCGACCTTAATACAACTAATACTAGCCTTTGGCTTTAATACAATTAATACCGACCTTAATACAACTAATAATAGTAATACTAAGCAAAATATTAACCGCGAAATATCCACCATAATACAAGCAGAATTATTACTGCCAAAATTATATAATTCAATGTTTTGTATACTGGCTTTGGTTTAATTTCACGTGGTAATCCTGATCTATTGTATTGCATCATTTTAAGTTTAGGCAAGTTAAAGATTATATAAATTTTGTGTATCATCATACTTTGTCATACTTCTGATAAACTTTATATATTACTTCCATTTTTGTCTAAAATAATATGAAAGAACGGGTAACATTAACATTAGACACAAACCTTCTCGCTAAAATAGACAAGAAAGTAGATGGTTTTAAAATAAAAAACAGAAGCCATGCCATAGAATTATTTTGCATGAAAGCAATGGGCGAATCAGCGCCAAAGTTAGGTTTCATTCTTGCAGGCGGTAGGGGAACAAGGCTCAAGCCAATTACTGATGAAATCCCTAAACCATTATTGCCAATACAAGGCAAGCCAGTTATAGAATACACATTTGACCTTTTCAAAAAATTTGGCATTACTAAAGTAATTTTATCAATTGGTTATCTTGGAGATAAAATAAAAGAGCATTTTGGCGACGGCAAAAAGTATGGCTTAGATATTATTTATATCGAAGAAGATACTCCACAAGGAACAGCAGGTCCATTAAGACTGGCAAAGAAATATCTCACAGAAACATTTGTTATGTGCAATGCAGACGAATTAAAGGATATTGATTTGGATGAAATGTATTTGTTCCATAAAGAAAACCAAGCCTCTGCAACAATCGCATTAACAACAGTTGAAGATCCTAGTGCATATGGTGTTGCAAAGCTTCAGGGCAATAAAATCTTGGAATTCATTGAAAAGCCGAAAAAAGAAGAAGCGCCGTCTAACTTAATTAATTCTGGTTTGTATATTCTTGAGCCAGATGTCATAAATTATGTTCCTCAAGGTAATGAACCAGCGTCAATAGAAAAAGATGTTTTTCCAAAATTAGCCAAGGAAGGAAAGTTGTATGGATATCATTTTGCAGGGCAATGGTTTGATACAGGCAATTTTGAAAGATATGAAAAAGCAAGAAAATCATGGAATGGGATAAATAATTAAAAGAATTTAGAAAAAGGGGTACATCATGTCAATCTTCAAAGCATACGATATTCGTGGAAAAGTTCCCAGTGAATTAGATGAAGATATTGCTTACAAATTTGGACGCGCTTTTGTTACATTTCTTAATTGTAAAGAAGTTTGTGTTGGCCAAGACGCAAGAAAAAGTTCTCCAAAGCTTTACCAAGCATTGGTTAAAAGCATAACAGAACAAGGCGCAAATGTTATTAATATTGGTTTGTGCTCAACACCTTTATTCTATTTTGCAACACGCAATTATTCTGCGGGAATTATGGTAACTGCTTCGCATAACCCAGCAGAATACAATGGTTTCAAACTTTGCAGAAATGGCACTGTGCCCATAAGCGGTGATACAGGGATAAAAGATATTGAAACTTTAATTGTAAAAAATAAATTCAAGTCTGCTGCAAAAAAAGGCATGATTACTAAACATGATTATTCTAAAGAATTTCTTGATTTCTGTTTAAAACATAAAGGAAATATTAAGCCAATGAAAATTGTTGTTGACACAGCAAATGGTATGGGTGGTTATGTCCTGCCTGAGTTTTTCAAGCATCTGCCTCAACTAAAAGTAATACCTTTATTCTGGAAAATAGATATGAGTTTTCCTAATCACGAGGCAAACCCATTAAAGCCAGAAAACATGATTGATCTTCAAAATGCAGTAAAAACTCATAAGGCTGATTTAGGAATTGCAATTGACGGCGACGCAGACAGAATAATGTTTGTTGACGAGAAACATCAAATTATTACAGCAGATTTTATAGGCGCTTTAATCGGTTTGGAAATTCTGAAGAAGACCCCTAAAGCAAGGTTAGGTTCTGATATCAGGTCATCTAAGATTGTCAAAGAAGTATGGGATAAGAATGGCGCAAAAACTATTGTAACAAGGGTAGGCCATGCTTTAATAAAAGAAACAATGAGAAAAGAAAAGATGATTTTTTCCAGTGAATATTCTGGCCATTATTATTATGAAGAAACATCTTACACAGAGAACACAACACTTACAATGCTTCAGGTGTTAAACATCCTCTCAGAACAGAATAAGCCTTTCTCTGAAATTATAAAGCCGTTGAGAAAATATTTTCAAACAGGAGAGCTTAACTTTGAAGTTCATGATAAGATTGGTAAAATGAAAGAGCTTGAACAAATTTACAAGCAAACCAAAAAAGGCGCAAAAAACATTCATTGGCTGGATGGAATTACTGTTGAGTTTGATGATTGGTGGTTCAATGTCAGGCCTTCAAATACAGAACCGGTATTAAGGCTAAATGTTGAGGCAAATACTAAACAATTGCTCGAAGAAAAGATGGAAGAAGTGAAGAAGGTAATTGTGGGATGAATCTCGAGAACTAACCAATAAACTATTATTTCGTCTTCTTCGTCGCCATACTAACTGCTTTATAGCAACCTATTTGTTTATTTTGTTTTTTACATTCATTCTCTTCAACAACCAATCTTAAACATTCTTTAAAATTCTTTAAAAACAAGTTTATTCTGTCACTTTCTTTGTTAATTTTGTACAATTGTGTTCTTCCAATAATTCTTGACTTTTTCACATATTCTTTTTTCTCGAATTCTTCAATAATCTGGTATGCCTTTGGTCTAGAAATGTCTAATTCTTTAGCCATATCACCAACTGCAAAATCTATAAATTGGTTTTCTAGCAGATATTCAATTACTTGGTTATGTATCGTATTTCCATATACTTCACAAAATATCCCTTGTACCATTTATTCACCTTCATAAACTAAATCATAAACATCTCTAAGCTTTCTTGGGTTTATACTAATATGCCAGTCTCCTCCTTTTCCTGTTCTTTTCTTCAATCTTAATATTATTTCTTGATTAATAAGCTCTTTATACTCTCTTTCAAACTCTTTTCTTTCCACTGTTTTTAACCATTTTGTTTTATGAATTATCAATTTATCTTCAGGAGTATGTTTTCCACCAATATATCTTTTGCTTAATAAATTCATCAAGATAATTTTTAATGTTTCCTGCATGTTCATACCTCTTATTGTTTAAACATGCCACATTTTACCAAAGGGTTGTATAATCTCCAAATAATTTATTAGTTATTTTTTATTAACTAATTGTAAATAATTATTAACTATATAAATCTTTTGTTCTTGATTGGTGTGGCATCTAATTTTTTATAATTTATTGAGGTAGAACTCCTTAATATACCTTCTGTCAAAATTTCCGTAACTTTTCCGAAAACACTCCACAAAAAACTGTGGAATCTGAAATCAATATTTAAAGTATGCAAATTTTCACGGAAACTTTTCAAGGAACATGAAAGGTTTTCGGCGCAACAACTCAAAAAAAAACAATAACCTTTATAAATAATTCCTACTTTTTAGCATATTGAAGAGAGAAGAACGAAGACATAAACTTTAGGCGTTTTTCTCCACTAAATACAGTGGATTTTAGGTGATGGTTTATTAAAGTCACTAACACAAAAATAAAGCCAATTTTGCCAACATTAAGAGAAAATAAGAGATATATCTCTTTTGATGTTACTTCGGAGACTGAAATTGACTACAAATCAGCAAAAGAAGCTATAAACACCTCTTTTACTAATTATGTGGGTACTTTAGGTGTATCAAAAGCAGGAATCATATTTGTTGATAACTCTTATAATACAAAAACAAGATCAGGCATTATCAAGATCAATAATAAGTATGTTGACCATTTAAAAGCCTCATTTGCATTAATCAACAAAATTAATAAACAACCAGTCATTGTCAAAAGTCTTAAATGTTCAGGTATGATTAACAAAGTTAAGATTTAAACAGGAATTTAACTTAAGATTTAAAGTACAATTTAAAATATAATAAAAAGGTGATAAAAAATGCAGCCAATGACACATCAAATGATGGGATATGATCGAGCCATTACTATGTTCAGTCCAGATGGCAGATTGTTACAGGTTGAATATGCAAAAAAAACAGTCAAGCAAGGCTCAACAGCTCTTGGCATAGTATGCAAAGATGGTGTTGTACTGATTACAGATAAAAGGATAGTTGACTCATTAGTTGTTCCAGAATCTGTTGAAAAAGTTTTTGCTGTTGATGATCACATTGCAGCAACAGCGTCAGGCATTATAAGTGATGCAAGAATTTTGATTGAAAGGGCGCAGGTAAAAGCGCAGCAATACAAAGTAACATTTGACAGTCCAATAGATATTATTGCTATTGTAAAAGACATCTGTAATCTAAAACAGATATGCACACAAAGCGGCGGTTTAAGACCATTTGGTGTTTCAATCTTAATTGCAGGCATTGATAATGGCGAGCCAAAGTTATTTGAAACAGATCCAACAGGAATATTTTTCCAGTATCATGCAACAGTAATCGGTGAAGGCGAGACAGAAATTGAGGAAATACTTCACAAGGAATATAATAAAGACATTACAATTGAAGATGCATTGAATCTTGGAATCAGGGCATTGAGCAAGGTTGTTGATCAGAATTTCAATGTTGAAAGATTGGATTGTGTTTACATAAAAACAAATGAGAAAAAGTTTGTAAAAGATCTCGGGAATCAGAGATTCCTGAGAAGTTAGAAAGCTTTGCTTTCCAACTTACAAAAGTGATTAATTTGTTCGAAAATTAATCACTTTTAGTATATTTGTTAGTCAATTAATGTTTTTTTTCCGTCCACAACACGTTTGTGGGACGCAGTCCACCGTCTCACTATTTATTTAATTAGTAAGACGTTTGACGTTAGACGTAAGACGTAAAACAGTGTTCAGTGAACATCATACGTTTACGTCATACGTCAAACGTCTAATGTTAAACAGTTAATTCATAAGAAGAATGGCTTCGCTCAAACTAAAGATGTGATAAAAATGGTGAATGTCGATAAGGCAATTATTGCAAGGCTGAAAAAACAGGGCCATAATTTTGAGATACTTGTTGACTGCGACAATGCAGTCGCTTTCAAAGAAGGAAAACCTGTTGACATGAAGGATGTTTTGGCTGACACTAAAATATTTTCAGACTCAAAAAAAGGTTTTGTTGCCCAAGAATCTTCACTTAAATCGCTTTTTGGAACAAGTGATGCTTTAGATATTGCAAAAATAATAATCAAAGAAGGAGAAATCCAATTAACAGCTGAGCACAGGGCAAAGCTAAAAGAGCAGAAAACAAAGCGAATATTGAATTATCTGCACAGAAACGGCGTTGATCCAAGAACAAATCTGCCTCATCCTTTGCAAAGATTAGAGCTTGCATTTGAAGAAGCGAAAATAAGGATTGACGAGAACAAAAACGAAGAAAAGCAGATTGATGAAATTATTAAAAAATTAAAGCCAATCCTGCCGATTTATTTTGCAACCAGCGAAATTGGTGTTAAAATTCCTGCAAACATTGCAGGCAATACGCATTCCAAAGTATTTAACGCAGTATCCAGCTTTGGTAAAATATTGAAGAATGAATGGCTGACAGATGGCTCATGGATGTGTGTTGTTGAGATACCAGCAGGATTGCAGAACGATTTATTTGACAAGATAAACAGCGTAACTCACGGCAATGCAGAAATGAAAGTATTAAAACAAAATAGCACAAGATAATACTTAACCAAATATTGATTTTATCAAAACAATAAAAACAAACAAGACAGAATAAACAAGTCAGAAAACAAAACAAAAAAATAGAAACAAAAAATCAAATTAACTGGGTGTAAAAAAATGGGAAAATTAATTATACAAGACAAAACAATTGTAGTTCCTGGCGAAACATTGGCAGAAGGAATGGATTATCTTCCTGGCGCAGGAACATATAGATTGGGTGATAAGATACTTGCTGAAAAAGTAGGTCTTATTAACATTGATGGCAGGGCATTGAAATTAATTCCTTTATCGGGAAGATATGCGCCAAAAAGAAATGATGTTATAATCTGTAAGGTTATAGACGTTACGTTCAGCGGCTGGAGATTTGAAACAAATTCAGCATATTCAGCAATGTTGTCTGTTAAAGATGCTACATCTGATTATATTGCAAGAGGCGCTGATTTAACATCTTATTTTGATATAGGTGATTATGTTGTTGCGAAAATCACAAATGTCACAAGCCAGAAATTAGTTGATTTGACAACAAAAGGATTGGGGCTTAAAAGACTAAGAGGCGGCAGAATGATAAAAGTTAATTCTCAAAAAGTTCCCAGAATAATTGGAAAACAGGGCAGCATGGTTACAATGATAAAAAAAGCAACAAACTGCAATATTGTTGTCGGCCAAAATGGCTTGATATGGCTGTCTGGCGAACCAAAAGATGAAGTAACTGCAGTTAGTGCTATAAGAATGATCGAAGCAAACAGCCACATTAAAGGTCTTACTGACAAGGTTAAAGAATATTTGGGTTTCACAGGAGAAGTTGGTGAGCCTGAACATAAAGAATATGAACATTCACAGAATGTTGATAATCAAAATGTGGATAATAATTAATAATTTAATAATTAACAAATTAAAATAGGGATAGGCAAATAAATAAGGCGAATAAATAAAATAAATAATTTACAGGTGAATAAAATGGGTTACTCTAAAAGAACAAATAATCGTGGTTTTGACGAGCTGAGAAAGATTGAAGCAAAGACAGGAGTCATTAAAAATGCAGACGGCTCTGCTTATTTTAAGATTGGAAATACAGCTGCTTATGCAGCAGTTTATGGCCCAAGAAATTTATATCCTAAATTTCTTCAGAATCCAAGTACAGGCATATTGAGATGCAATTATAATATGATGCCATTTTCCGGCACAGGTGAGCGTGTAAGACCGGGGCCAAGCAGGCGTTCAAAAGAAATTTCACTTGTAACTGAAAAAGCATTATTGCCAGTTGTTGATTTAAAAGAATTTCCTAACGCAGTTGTCGACGTGTTTATTGAGCTTATTGAAACAGATGCAGGCTCAAGATGCGCAGGTATTTGCGCAGCTTCAATGGCCTTGGCAGATGCTGGAATCACCATGAAAGATTTGGTTGTTGCAGTTTCTGTAGGAAAAGTGGATGACAAAGTTGCAGTAGATTTGGATTATGACGAGGAAGCTTATGAAGATGGTCCAGTTTCAGATATTCCATTAGCAATTATACCTTCGACAGGTGAATTTACATTGCTGCAAATGGACGGAGAAATATCCAAAGATGATTTAATAAAAGCATTATCATTGAGCAAGAAAGTTGTTCCTAAGCTTTATGAGATACAAAAAAAGGCGCTGTCAGAAAAATATAAACTGTATGGTTCTGACACAAATGGAAATGAAGAATAATAACAAATAAAAGATAAATAATAAATAATAAATAAGAGATAGTGAAACAAATTAACGGGTGGAAAATATGGCAGATGATTTAAAATCACATTTGATCAGTTCATTTGAAAAGAATATAAGATTTGACAATAGGGGCCTTTTAGATTTCAGAAACGTTGTTATTGAATACAATGTTTCAAAGAACGCAGAAGGTTCAGTAAGAGTGAAAATCGGTGACACTGAAGTTATTGTCGGCGTGAAACTAATGGTTGACAAGCCATTTCCAGATACTCCTGATCATGGTGTTATTATGGTAAATACTGAGTTCTTGCCGATGGCAAATCCTGATTTTGAATCTGGTCCGCCAGGTATAGAAGCTATTGAACAGGCAAGAGTTGTTGATAGGGGCATAAGAGAAAGCAAGATGATAGACTTGAAAAAGCTATGCATCAAGAAAGGAGAGAAAGTGTGGATAGTCTCTATTGATGTCTGCACACTTAATGACGACGGAAATCTGCTTGATGCATCTGCATTGGGTGCAATGGCAGCATTAAAAGTGGCAAAATTTCCAGAATACGAAAATGACGAGATAAACTACAAAACCCATACAAATACAAAACTGCCAATGAAAAAGCAGCCAGTTGCAGTAACTGTCTACAAAATGGGCAAGCATTTCTTTGTTGATCCTTCAAAAGAGGAAGAGCAGAATATAGATGCCCGCCTTACAATAACTACGACTGAAGACAATACTATCTGCGCACTGCAGAAAGGCGGAGATTTCCCTTTGACATTAGATGATATTGCTAATATGCTTGATATTGCAACAAAGATATCAAAAGAGCTGAGAAGTAAATTGTAGATTGAGAAATTGTAGATTAAGATAATAATAATAATAATAACTTAAAATAATTTTTAAACAAGTGATTTGATGGTGATATTATGGCACAAGGTAAAGAAGAAAACATTAAAAGATTAAATTATAACAAATATGAGAAAGCAAGAATAATTGGCGCAAGAGCATTGCAGCTTTCAATGGGCGCGCCTTTTTTAGTAACTCTCAGCAATGATGACTTGGCAAAATTAAGATTCAATCCGCTGGAAATTGCCAAGAAAGAATTTGAAGCTAAGTGATTAATTTTCGAACAAATTAATCACTTTTGTAAGTTGGAAAGCAAAGCTTTCTAACTTCTCAGGAATCTCTGATTCCCGAGATATACAAAAGTGAAAAATAATGTTCGATTATTTTGCACTTTTAGTATATAAAGATTATTGAGATGGAAAAATAATAAGAGCCAAGTCAACCATTAATTATATATATCTCTTCTTTCAGAAGTTAAGATTATGTCAAAAGGATTATATCACCTACACAGAAGGAAAAGGATCCATGTCAAGCATGAGAAATTCCCGCATCCAAATAAGTGGATCAGATGGTTGGATCAC
Source organism: Candidatus Woesearchaeota archaeon (assembly GCA_018303325.1). GTDB lineage: Archaea > Nanobdellota > Nanobdellia > Woesearchaeales > DSVV01 > JACQSP01. The sequence continues at coordinate 10,821 of JAGVYH010000051.1, read as the reverse complement.
CTAGTGCTGTCATTAGCAATTTTAGGTCCTATGTTTGATGTTCCTCAATTATATCAAATCTATTCAACAAAATCAGCAGCAGGTGTTTCTTTTTACACTTGGTTTTTATTTGCATTTTTTGCAATTCCTTGGATGATTTATGGAATTGTGCATAAAGAGAAGCCTATAGTCATTTCTTACGCTTTATGGATATTGATTGATTCTGCTATTGTCATAGGCGTTTTAATGTATAGCTAAAGAAGAACTTAATTGTTCGTATTTGTTTAACTGCCTTATATGATAATAATATATCCTTTTTTTAGTCAGTTGTCAACATTATTAACTGCTGTTAATTGTTCTCAATAAATTGACAACAAAAGTATAAAAGAAAAAAATATACCTTGACCGATTATTGCTTCTTCTGCCAGTTATAATGCTTCATTCTGGCAGACTTACCATAACCGCAGGAACTGCAGATTTTCCTTTTCTTATGATATGTAATATCGCCACATCTTCTGCATCTTATATGCGTTTTTCCTCTGGATTTCTTACCTTGTGAATATGTTCCTTTAGTCATAGTATCTCCCGCTCCATAATTTAATGATTTGCATTATTTTGATTGTTTATTCTGGTTTAAATCTTGATTCATTTGTCAGATTATTTTATTAATCCTATTCCTGTCTTTATTCAGATTCATTCAGACGGTGAAATTAAGATAATTGTGTCTCCTCTGAGAAATACAACACCTAATTTTCTTTTGACTTCTCCATCCTGCCTTTCTTCTGCATCTGTTAAAACAACATTAATGTGAATGTCAAATGCGTTTAATGAGCCAATTAACTGTTTACCGTTTTTAAGTTCAATTATTACTCTTTTGTTTCTTGCCTTGTTCAATGCGTCTAATGGTCTCGATTGCTCCATTTTTAGTTCCTCCAATTAAATAAATTAAATAACATAGACGTGTATAAATGAGTTATTTATAAAGTTTATTGTTGATTTCTGTTATTTAGGATAAGACAACTGATTGTTTTCATCAAAATATTTATTAACTCCAACAACAAGATCATGAATATGTTCGGTTTATTCGGTTCAAAAGGGGTAACTCATCTTAGAAGTGTGTATACTGATTATGAATTAATTAATCAGATTTATCATAAATTAAAAGATCTCAATGAAAGCGAAATTCGAACTAGAATATGTATAAGAAACAATAACTTGTCTGGAATCTTGGGTGAATTGCACAGGCAACATAATATTCTTGCTTCAATTGATGATATGACTAAAATCAAATTTTTAAGGATGGGTGATTTAAATAAATTACAGACAGAAAACATAAAAAAAAGGATCAGCCAGCTGGAAGGAGAGATAAATACATACACAAGAGAGCATAAAAGGCATCTTTCTACAATCAAAGACAAAGAGGATAAACATCATATTGAATATATAAAAAAACATTATGAAGAGAAGATAAGAAAAATACACGCGGAGATACATCAGTATAGAAAACTTCTTGAAGAAACAAATAATCTGCGGCAAAGAATGAGAAAAGAATGCAAAAAAGATTTAGAAGACACACAAAGATTAATTTATAATGTGTGATGGTCTGTTGTTTCATATTACATAAAATCATTAAATTTAAATAACAGAGAAATAATATTCCATTACTAACACAAAAAAGAGTTAAAAAACAAAAAAAGCAGGTGAGAATTATGGTTCAAGTGGTAATTACATTAATTGGTTTAATAACTATTATAGCAGGTGTTTTACCTTTTGTTGGAAGTTTGGCTGGTTTGCCATTGTCAATCCTCAGTGGTGTAGGATATAGTATAATTATTTCTATAATTGGGATATTAGGACTGCTATATGGATTTACAAGTATGGCATTGATAGGTGAAACCAAGTTTGTAATGATTGCTTTAGGTTTACTAACATTGCTTGGTGGAATAATACCGTTTATTAAAAATATAATTCCTCTTGCAATACCAACAACCGGAGCATTGTATTCGGGAATAGTTATAGTAATCGGTGTAATAGGGCTTATTTACGGCATGAAACAATTTTAAGATTTTCTTCTTTCTTTTATACTAAAAGTTTGTAAGTTGGAAAGCAAAGCTTTCTAACTTCTCAGGAATCTCTGATTCCCGAGATATACAAAAGCACAAAATAATGTTCGATTATTTTGTGCTTTTATAGTAAGTGACCTAAATTTTTATACAAATCGTGTCACTTACTATATTTATCGGACATAACTATTTGTATAAGTATTTATGTCCGACATTATAGTATACTTTCTTAGAACTATTCTGAACTATATTCGATAATCTTTAAATAAGGCTGTTTTTTAGAGTAAATTAATTTGAATACAAAACAACCTACAAAAAAAACACTTTCAGTATGTATGATTGTAAAAAACGAAGAGCAGTTTATTGAGAAATGTATTAATTCTGTAAAAGGGATTGCTGACGAGATAATACTTGTTGATACTGGTTCAGTAGATAAGACTATTGAAATTGCGTCATCAATTGCGTCACCCATTGCTGCTTTGTCCATTGCCTCTTCACTCATTGCTTCTTCAAACCAAAAAATAAACCTATTTAATTATGAGTGGGCAGATGATTTTTCAGATGCAAGAAATTTTTCATTATCAAAAGCAACAGGCGACTGGATTCTTGTCCTCGACGCTGATGAAATTATTGCAGAGGAAGATCTTAAAAACTTAATTCAGATGATACAAACAACTGCACTGTCAGGATTTCAGCTTTTGCAGAGAACATATACTAATGATTCTGACCAATCACTGTGGCAGAAAACATCTCCAAACAATCCTTTTGCGCATGGTTTTTTTGGGTTTGTTGACATACCCATAACAAGACTATTCAAAAATAATTCTTTATTCAAATTTACAGGCAGGGTTCATGAAGATATCACACCCTCAATAAAAGCCCAAAAGCAGCCAATGATTAAATCTTCTATTGTGATTCATCACTATCAATACTCTCGTGGAAAGGATTTTGTCAGAGACAAACAGCTGTATTATCTGGAGCTTACCCTCAAAAAAACAAAAGAGCAGCCTGCAAACCCAAAGCCTTATGCAGATGCTGGAATAATTTATTATAATTATAAAAAAGATCCTGAAAAAGCATTATTTTACTTTCAAAAAGCATTAGAAATTGATCCAACTTATAAACAAGCGTATAATTATCTTGCTAAGATACTTATGCAGCAGGGAAAAAAGAAACAAGCTGTAGAAATTCTTAATAAAAGCATTAATTTAGGATTAGAAGATGAAACAACTTATTTTAATCTCGGTGTGATTTATATGCAGGATGATAAATTAGAAGATGCAGTAGGTTTGTTCAATAAAGTATTAGTTATTAACCCAAACAAACTTGCTGCCTATTATAATATAGGTCTAATTCTCATAAAACTTAACAAATTCAGCCAAGCAATAGAAATATTTAAGAAAGCAGTTAGTATAGATCCACAGGATACAAGAATATATTTACATCTTGCAAAATTGCACGAAAAAATCAGCGAGCCAAAAAAAGCAATAAGATATTACAAGCAATTAATTAATCTTAATCATCCAAATAAACAGGAATTTCTTAACAAAATCTATAATCTTGAAAACAAACTTTATAAATAGCTAGCATTTCTATTTTTATTGAGGGGATGCCGGAGCGGCCAAACGGGATAGACACATACTATATAACACAGACAGATACTATATATTATATAGGTGGTGTCCAAGCTTAGGCCATCTGGCAAGGGTATTATGAGCAGCTTGCTATGATTGGAAGATACCTATTGGCTTAGTGCCTTCTAGGGTTCGAATCCCTATCCCCTCATTATATATGCTTCTTCTCAAAACATTAATTCTTATGAAAGTGGTATTGAACGAAGTGAAATACCACCGATGGTATTTTCCGAGGTTTTTTTCTTACAAAAAAGCTCGCTTATTGCCTTCTAGGGTTCGAATACTTAGCGACGAAGTCGATAAGGATTTCGTCGTAAGACGAATGTCCCTATCCTCTCATTATACTTCTTTTCAAAACATTAATTCTTATGAAAGTGGTATTGAACGAAGTGAAATACCACTGATGGTATTTTCCGAGGTTTTTTTCTCACAAAAAAGCTCGCTTATTGCCTACTAGGGTTCGAATAATATGATTTTTATTAATAGTTATCTAAGAGACACCGAGTTACTCTACCTATATCTTACTTCCCTCAAAACCCCAAAATTTAAGCGTCTATTTATAAACAGAAGAACTTTGATTCATTCCATTTATAAATAAAATTCCCTAAAATTATGTTTTTATCTCCCAGTGATAATCTCCCTAAAACCTGTTTATATGCCTTCATAAGAGGGTTTATCCCTGCTTATCCATATCATAATACATCCTCTTACGAAAACTTTATAAATAATTGCAATTCTATTAGCTGGATACTCAAACAAACCGCTCAAAATCTGTAATTGTAGGCAGGTTAAGGAGCATCAAACCAGAAACGAAATAAAAAAAAGAAATAAAAGATTGGCATGATAGCCTATATAAAAAAGACGAAACACTTAGGAGGTGTTAAGATGAAATTAAATAAGACTGTGAAAAAGATCGCAGCTTTGAGCTTAGGCGCTTCAATGGTAGGAGCAACTTTGTTAGGTGCGATGGCTACAGCAGATTTAGGAAATTTTCCATCTATGTTTATTAACGCAGATGGCAAGTTCGATGGTGTCTTTGTAGTTGGTAAAAACTCAAAGGCAGAAGATATTATTGGTCAGAACATGCTCGTTTCAGCAGTTCAAGTAGTTGCTGTCAAAAAGACGCCAATTGTTGGCGCAGCAGTAACAAAGACTGTTTCTGATGGATATGAAATTGGTAACAAGGATCTTTATATTAACAAATCAGTCGCAGCTGTAGATGATAAGTTTACTGATTCTGATTTGCCAACTCTTTTGGCTGAGGGAACTTTTATTGATAATGAAGGAAACAATAAAGGAACAGACACTTATAAACAAAAAATAACTCTTCCAGAAACAACTGTACCAACTGGACAAGCACAAACTTTAAGGATAGTACATGAGCAGGATGATGATGCAGCACCAAATGCTGGAGTTTATCTCTTTATAAAAGATAGTAATACATACTATACTTATAATTATAGCTTGACTTTTGATAGTCCTATTAATGTAGATAACTCTTCATCTGCAAGTATGAGTGCTGATTTAGAAGGAACCAAAATTAAAATATTAGGCAAAGATTATTCTATTGTAGATGTAAAATATACATCAAGTGACATGAAAGAAATTAAATTTTTAGGTGGAGAATCATTAGCATGGATGTCACAAGGAGAAAAAGTAACTGTTAAGGTTTCTGGAACAGAACACACAGTAGAAATGGTTGACGTTACAGAAGTAGCTTCATCTGGTGAAGTTACTGCATGTGGTTTCTTGATAGATGGTCAATCTGCATGGATAGATAAGGGAACAACTGAAACAATTAATGGCGTTGTTGTTGGTGTAACTGATGGTAAAGCTATCCACTCAGAAGCACAGACTACAGACGTATGTCAAGTTGCAATTGGCGCAAACAGTGTTCTTATTAGGGACAACCAAGAAGTTAAACTTAACGATGAGAAAATTTCAGATGTGTCTAATTTCTATGCAATTGGATATATAGAGTATGCATTAGATGGTCAGGAAGATTGGAAATCTCTTTCATATAGAGTAAATCCAGATGAAGATAAACTTTATTTATCTGTAGGAGATGAAATGGTTGATCCTGTCTTTGGGGCATTTAAGCTTGTATATAATGAGCTTGTTGAAGGTGATAAAGAAAAAATAGAGATTAAGTCATCTGGAAAAAATGCTGAACTTAAATTTTTAAACAAAGATAGCAAGGAAATAAAACTTGACTTTAAATCTTCAGGGGACGCAAATAACATTCTATATGCTGGTTCCACTGTAACAAGTACAGAAGTTGATGACATGATTTATTTTGAGAATACTACTTGTAAAGGAAGCAGTTCAGTAACAGAATGTAAGGGTGCAAAATTCTTGGTATCTGTAGGTAGCAATTGTGAAGCACATTTAATAAAAGTTTCCAATATTAATACTGTAGATACAAAGATTAGTTTTGAGGATGAAACTTATGGAACTGAAACAAATGACTATGATTACACAGCAGGAACTGCATTTGATCCTGGATTAAGTGGCGTATCAGATACCTCTGCCCTTAGTTTCACAGTAAGTACTACAGCTATTAATTTTACAAATTTAGGGAGTTGTTATACCACTGATACTACACCAGTAACCAACTTTACGAATCCACAAGTTAGAATGAAGACAAAAAATGAAGGTTATGTCTTTATCAATTATTCATTAAGTGACCAAAAGGGTAATAATCTGTATGATACCCAAGGTTCTAACTTTACTCAACCAAGGATTAATAACATTTCATTTGCAGAATACTATGATACAGGTAGTGCAATTTCAAATACAGTATTTATATGTGGTGAGAGTAGTGGTGCATGTACCAATGGGCATCCATTAATAGTAACACCTAATTATGACTCAACATCAGACAATGTCTTAGAATTAGCATATGATAGTAGGGGTCTTATATTAGGAACATCTGACACTAAATATGCCTTTGCAAAGAATGATATGAGTGACACAGATGATGACAACAAGCAAACATTAACATTTAAGGGTACATGGATAACATTGGATGACGACAGTTCAAAACAGAGCATTGTAATTGAGCATCCAAAGGTTGCTACATATGGTAGAGTCTTCGTTGCTCCAACAACTGCCACAACCGCAGTTTCAACTGCAGGCACATACACAACTGAGATCCAGCAAATTGGTGTAGATCAATTCAAGTTGGACACAGAAGTAACTGATGTTACAGCTGTTAATGTAGTTGCAGTTGGTGGTCCATGTGCTAACAGTGTTGTAAGTGCTTTGATGGGTAATCCAGCAGAGTGTTTCACAGCAATGGGCATTGAAACAGGACAGGGTATGATAAAGTTGTTTGAGGATGCAACAACAGGCAAAGTTGCTCTAGTAGTTGCAGGTCAGACTGCTGAAGATACAAGACTAGCTTCACAAATGGTTGCTAACTATGCATCATATGCATTAAAAGGCGATGAAGTTGTTGCAATCACAGTAAACGAAGCAGCATTGTCTTGGAAAACCAAAGCAGAGCTAGCAGCAGAAGCAGCAGCAGCTCCAGCACCAGCAGTTGAAGAAGTACCAGTAGTTGAAGAAACAATTCCAACTGAATAAATAAGCTAATTGCTTATTTTTTTATTTTTTTTCTTAACTTTTTCTAATATTAATTGATTTAACTTTTAACATAATTCTTGCCTTATATGATTATAATTTACTCTTTTTTTTATATTTCCGCTCTTAATCCTGTTTCTCGTTCACAATCAGTTTGTGGGCGCAGCCACCGTCTCATGAAAAATGTTTAAAAGCTTGAAAGTTAGAAAGCTTGACAGCTATGTCGTACATATAGCGTACTTTCAAGCTTTCAGACCTTCAAGCCTTCTAACTTTCAAACCACTGTCTATTACCCATCACCTTTTTTATCATACTGAACTGCTGTGTCATATTAAACACATGAACATATATTCTTTTGTTTAGATATCTTTTTAACTACCAAGATTTTCCCCCTAATTATGGCAGACGACTCTAAAGAAATCAATTTAACTTATGAGACATTATTTGAGCTTTTAAGAAGGGAAAAGAACAGAGCAGAAATACAGCCATTAGAACCATCATTCTATAAAGACTTTATTGGCTATTTAAAGACAAAGAAACAGCTTTTACAGGAGAAACAATCTCAGCTAAGTCAGGGAGACGAGGTAGCTAAATTATCGCTTCAAATAGAGAATATTAACAAATTAATGAAAGAGTTATACGAGAGAAGAGAGAAAAAGGTGGTTAGTCTTGCTATATTGAACACAAAATCAGGGCCAGAGCTATCAAAAGAAGGTATGTTAGAGTTTGAAAATAAACTGTATAATGATTTAATAGTTCTATTCTCTAAATACAGAAAAGGCATTCTTTTAAATTTATTAAACCAAAACTTGCCAAAGATTGAAGACGAAGAACCACCTAAGGCAACTAAAGATGTTTTGAACAAGCCAATTCAAGAAACAAAAGAAGCGCTTTTGGTCAGATTTTTATCACCTATTCCTAAGTTTGTAGGCGAAGAATTAGAAACTTATGGTCCTTTTGAGAGGGATCAAATCTCAACTTTGCCAGCAAAGATTGCAAAAATATTAATTGACAGAAAAAAAGCAGAAGAGATAAATGAGGAATGAATAAAAAAGTGGCTAGGTGCTGGGTGCTAGGTGCTAGGAACGAAAGTTGTCAGGTTTCAGTTGTCAGTGGTCAGAGGTATCCGCTTCTGACAACTGACAACTTGACCACTGATAACTTCGCTTGTTCCTAATCCCTAGCCCCAAACGCCTTTTTTAGTATGCTACTTATTAAAATTCTCAAAAAGTAAACTATTTATTTATAGACAATTTATCAACAATATGCACATCAAAAACACATATTTATATCTCATCTTATTCTTAATTATAATCAAGATTCTTGTGTTTACCATCGCTTTTATTGGCTATCACACAATCCCTTTTAACCAAAAGATGTATAATGATAACTTTAAATTTTTTGACAAGCAAGAAAGCTTTTTTGGCATTTGGCAGACATGGGACAGTCAATGGTATATGAAAATTGCCAGAGATGGATATTTTACAGGAAAGATAGGAGATCTAAGTGATAAAGCAGTGTTTGCTTTTTTTCCATTATATCCACTCTTAATCTATTTGTTTAATTTTGGGTTTAATAATCTTATACTTTCTGGTTTGTTTGTATCTTTTTTGTGCTCAATTATTTCTGTTATTTATCTCTATAAGTTAGTTTTGTTGGATTATCCAGAACAAGAAGGATTTGCTGCAGGAATTGTTGCAAAAAGAACCTTCTTGTTCTTTCTGCTTTTCCCGACAGCATTCTTTTTTACAGCAGTTTATACAGAATCATTGTTTATTATGCTGGTTATTTTGAGTTTTTATTATGCTCGACAGCAAAAATGGTATCTTGTCAGTATTTTTGGCATCTTATGCTCATTGACAAGGAGTTTGGGTGTTTTTATTGTAGTTCCATTATTAATAGAATATCTTCAAAGTAAAGGCTCAAAAGGATTAATGATAAAATTTGATAAATCTATTATTTGGCCGTTGATAACTCCTCTTGGATTATTGATTTATCAACTATACTTATGGTTTGTCACAGGAACTTTTTCTACCTTTTTTACAGCACAAAAGTTCTGGAGCAGAGGATTGTTTGAGGTTTCTGGATATGCTGCTTATATTACTAATCCTTCTTTACATGGTTTTAGGAATTCATTTATTGATTTAATTACCACTATTTTTTTTCTGATTATGTTATATTTCATATACAAGAAGCTAAGATTAAGTTATTTTGTATACTCACTATTAATAATACTTATCCCTCTCTTGTCAGGCAATTTAATGTCAATGACAAGGATGATTATTGTTAGCTTTCCATTGTACATTATTTTAGTATTATTAACGCGTGAAAAACCAGCATTATTTTATGTTACAGCTTCACTATTTTTCATTATTCAGTTGATTGCTTCTTCATTGTTTGTAGCAAATTATTGGATTGCATAATAACTACTAATTTTTCAAAATCCAATCAAAATATTTATAAATAGTTCCCTATAACAACACTTTGAACTAATAATTAAAGGTCGATAAACATGAAAAAACCAAAAAGTATCAAAAGATTTTGTCCTTATTGTAGGATACATACTGAGCATAAAGTAACCCAAACCAAGAGAAAAGCAGCAAGCTCATTAAGCCATGGCTCTAAGATCAGAGCGAGAAGAAGAGGAAAAGCCAGAGGACATGGTAATTTAGGCAGATATTCTAAACCTGCAGTAACCAAGTTCAAGAGAACTGGTGCAAAAAGCACTAAAAAAACAGATTTTAGGTATGAATGTGTTGTTTGTAAAAAACAGCATACTCAAAAGAAAGGCATAAGAGCTAAAAGAGTAGAGTTTGTATAAACTTTTTTAATTTTTTATTCTTAAATCGATATACGCTTTTTCTTTATTCTTATTTTTCTGTATAAACAAAATTATTGCTCATCTTTGTGATACAGGTCTAAAAATATGATTTTATTTTCTTCCTTTAAATAGATATAAGATAACCTGTATGGTGAAACATATACTTCTCTAGTTCCCTTTCGGTCATACATCATAGGCTTACCTATTTCAGGAGTATGTATAACCTTTGCTATTTGCTTCTTGACTCTTTCTTTAGTTGTAGAATCTTTAATTTTCTCAATAAACTTAAGAAAATGTGGCTCGTAGCTTATGTCTAGCATTTTTTAAGCATCTTAAGAAATTTATCTGCAGGAAGAGTCCTAAATTCCCCTTTTTCATATTTTTTGAACGCTTCTTCTGTTCTCTTTGCAAAAATAATATCTTCATCAAAATTCTTGTTTAATTCAGTTGCTTTTTTCATAATAATCTGATGGTTATTTTTGATTAATAATAATTTTTCACCTTCATTAATTCCAATCCTCATTTCTGAAGGTATAACTATCTGCCCTTTTGAACTCATTCTTGTAATAGCTATATTCATATTTATCACCGAGTAAGATAAATCTTACCTTATATATAAATATTTCGATTTGGTATTACATTGTGCTAAACCGTAATTATGTCACAGTTACTACACAAATCTATAGGTGTGTTTGTTTTAGGAGGAGAAAATGGTAAAATACACCTTAAAAAAGAAGAT
>JAGVYH010000050.1 GCA_018303325.1 Candidatus Woesearchaeota archaeon | reverse complement strand
CTTATTCCCATTTTTTGACACCTCTTATTGCTTTTTATTTACTCAATTTATTAAAAGATTTCGTATTCTAGGTGTCAACTTCTAGGGGTTCACTCCATACCCCACGCACAGCGCTATCGTAGCCGCCGAAGTACCTGCCGTCAGCACCGAAATCGCGGATGATGTTGAGATAGCACGCCCGCGCAATTAATTCTGCCGGTTTATCTTTTAATTGTGCCTCAACAACATTTTGTCTTAAAATATATATCTTCCTTCCATTGCCTGGATTTTCAACACCACCTCTGTATTCCAGTCTCTTTAAACATTTAAGCAGATTGTTATTCACAGAAACTTCTTTCCTTGAAACTATTCCGATTATTCCGCACATAAATTATTATCACCTGTTATAAGATGCCTTAAACACTCTTTATAAAAGTTAAGAAAGATGTTTCTATAACTGATTAACACTCAGTTAATTATCTTCTCGCTTTATCCCACAATATTTCAAACTGTTTTCTGTAGCCTTCTGCAACAACCTTATCTTTAATTAAAACACAGTATGGATTTTCTGTAAAAATTGCTATGCCTACATATTCTCCAATTATTATGGTTTCCTGCAACTGCGCATATTCTTTCGATAAAAACCTGATTTTTGTAAGTGGTCTTTTATTCAGTTCATTCCCAAATTTCCTAATTGTCTCGTCAAATACTTGTCTGCATGGAATCTTTTTTGCGATTCTCTTTGTGTGAAGGCTTTTCCACCAAGTTTCGCCCATTACATTATAAGTTACCTCTGAACCGCCGCCAAAAGTGTTATATTCTTTCCCGCCAGAATTAAGCAAGGTCATGTACATCTGGTTTATTCCCCTCTTTCCTTTAAAGATTTCTCCGAAAGTAATTTTCTTGGCAAATTTCTGTTTCTCTTTAAGTTTTGGAAGGATTTCATCAAACCTTTTCTTTTTGTCCTCAATAAAATCATGAAAATTTTCAGGGTCAGTTGCTTGGTAAATCTTTTTTTTGCCTTCGAGAATGTAGCTTATCAAGCCTTTTTCTATCAGTGAATTTAAAGCTCTGTGAACTACTGAATTTTGAAGTCCAGACTTTTCTAAGATATGGCCTGCTGAACTGCTGCCTAATTCTAATAGTCCAACATATACTTTAATTTCTGCCTGAGTAAGCCCTAAATCTTCTAAAATGGATGTATCCATACGATGAGATATTCATATGGATTATATAAATCTTTCTTTTTATAGTCCCAATTAGGAGGATAAATCTATAAATACTTGATTGTGGTAACTACTTTATTATGACAACTAAATCTAAACCTAAATTTATAGATATTATATTTACTGTGAACCCTACTCATGTTCCTTGTGTCGAAGGCGAATTAATCAAACAAAGACCAGAGCCAGATATAGAAGATGATCAGGCTACTGAAAGAGCTCAAGTCATTGAAAGCATTGATAATTTATTTGAATCTGAAATCTTAGGTGAATTTGTCAAGAATTCTGGTCAATATATAATCTTGCCTAAAGGAACAAAGATTTTAAATGGAATTTATGCTTTACTAAATAAATATATTAGGGATTCAATTGGCTTTGAAGAAGTTGTTCTGCCGAAAATTGCTCCTGTAGATACTTTTAGAAAAGCAGGTATCTTAAGTAAGTGGGATAATTATTTAATTTCAGTTAAACCATTTTCTCAAACTAAAGGTGTTAAAGAAGAATATTTAATGGACCCTTTACAATGTACAGCTTTTTATCAATTTCATGAGAATAAAATAATTGATGTCAGCAAAGGGCCAAGAAAATGGTATGATCGCTCTGGACCAACATATAGAAATGAGGATTCTGATAAAATATTTCCAAGTATAAAGCAAAGAGAGTTTCACAGAGCAGAATTTATGTATTTAGGAACAAAAGAGCAAGTTATAGAAACAAGAGAAACCTGTTTGGCACAATTAGAAAAATTATGTCATGATTTAGGGCTTAGATACAGGATTGTTGTTGGAAGCGGATGTTACCAATTAAAAGAAGGTGAAATTCCAGCACCAGAATCTGTTGAAGAAATTCCGATAAAAGATTTAGAAATATACTGTCAAGGACATAAAAACAAAGATGGAGAGCCATATTTAGAAGTTGTAGGTAGTTCTATTCTTGCTGATACAATGACTTCAAGATTTAATATAAGAGGAAGTAATGGTGAGGAATTATGGAGTGGTTGCACAGGAATTGGTCTAAATAGACTTATGTATGCAATAATATCAACTTATGGCACAGAATTTGAAAACCTGCCGATAAGATTGCAGGAAGCAATAAGATAAAAGAAAATTCAGGCGACAATAAGATGAAAAGAAATTCAGACGACAATGAGACAAAAGGAAAAATAGTATATAGATTTGAAACACCAGTATATCCCGCAAATATTTTGTATGTTAATCTTGTTGCTAATTATAGCTGCACAAACAATTGTCTTTTTTGCAGCAGACCAAGAAATAAAAAAGAAGTTGGCAAACCAAACATTTACGAAAAAAAGGCAGGATCATTCTTGTTTTTACCAGCAGCACCTTCTATTGATGAAATAATGGATTCTATTGACGCTGAAATTAAAAAAGATGATGTTGAACTAGCAATCATTGGTTTAGGCGAGCCATTAATTTATTTGCCAACCGCCGTAGAAGTTATTAAAAAAGTCAAAGAGAAGTATCATATAAGAGCAAGAGTAGATACAAATGGTTTAGTAAAATGTATGTATTCTGATCCAGCAAAAATATTAGAAGAGACTGGGTTAGATGAAATCAGAATATCGCTTAATGCAATTAATGAAGAAGAATATGTTAAATTGTGCAAGCCAAAGTTTAAAGATGCTTTTTCAAATCTAATAACCTTTGTCAGAGAATGTGTTAATTCAAGTATTGATACTTATGTAAGTTTTGTTGTTGGTTTCAGTGCAGATGGAATAACTCAAAGAACAAATGAAGAATATAAAGCATTTGCGCTTTCTCTCAGAGTAAATCCGCAAAATATTATCTTCAGAACTTACGTTAGTTTAGATTAAATCTATATCAATCCCAATATCCCTATCACGTTATGATTTATTTCTTCTAAACTATTAACAACCAAATCAGCTTTTTGAAGTTTATCAGAAGTGGTAGAGCTTGTCAACGCAATACATTTCATTCCTGCGCTTAATGCAGCTTCAACACCATTAGGAGAATCTTCTATCACAACACATTCCTCTGGTTTGACATTAAGCTTGGACGCAGCATCAAGAAATAAGTCAGGAGATGGCTTAGATTTATGGTTTGGTGTCTTGACAACAACATTTCCATAAAATAAATCAGTTAAATTCAGTTTTTTGTCGACGGCATCCATCAATGTTCTGTCAGATGCAGTTGCAATGCACATCCTAACTTTTCTTTGTTTCAGCTGCTCAAATAATTTGAGAAAGCCGGGCATAAACTCAAGACATTTATCATATCTTTCTAATACAGCAGATAATTTTTCAATAGCTAACTTTTTTGAATCTACATTTAGGTTGTAAGCCTTCTTTTTTATCTCGACGGTTTCTTCTATGGACTTGCCCATACAAAGAAGTTTCAGTTCTCGTGTATATTTTGCACCATACCTCGCAAGCACTTCACTCATAGCATCATCCCAAAGCACTTCTGAATTGATTATGACGCCGTCCATATCAAATATTACTGCTTTTATCATTGTCCTCACTTTTTATAAGGTAAGATGGTAGGAAGGTAAGAAGGTTTGATGGTAACGATTTACTCCTGTCGCCCAATTTCGTAGTACCTTCTTACCTTCAAACCATCCTACTATCTTACCTTTAAATTTTATCCTTCTCTACAACCTCGCCAGGTTTAGTAATTGTATTAGCAAAAAGCTTTCTTCCGGGGTAAATAGATGTGTTAATTCCAGTATGAACATTCTCACCACAGATGGTGCCTAACTTTCTTCTGCCAGAATCTACTAATTTGCCCTTAATCATTGAAAAAACATTGGTATTATCATGCCTTAAATTAGCCACTTTTGTGCCTGCGCCAAAGTTTACATTATTACCTAACACAGAATCACCTACATAACTTAAGTGCCCAACATGGGTTTTATCGCCAATTATGGAATTTTTAACCTCCACAGCATTGCCTATCTTGCAATTATCCCCTATGGTTGTATAAGGTCTTATATAGCAATTTGGACCAATTACACAGTTTTTTCCGATCATAACAGGACCTTCTATATATGCACCGTTCTTAACTAATGTGCCTTTATCTATAAAAACCGCATCTTTTAGGGTAGCATATCTTTCTACAATGCCTAAATTATGTTTAGATTCCTTGTGAATCTCCTTATTATTTATAGTAGTTTCCATTTTTTTAAGCAAGAATTCATTAGCTTCTAACAAATCCCATGGAAAAGTGAGAGTTAGCCAATAATCTATAGAGGTTACACACTTAACATCTTCTGTCTTAGCCAGTTTAACAATTGCGTCTGTAAGCTCAATCTCGCCTCTAAGAGAAGGGGTTATGCCTGAAAGAATATCAAATATTCCCTCGTCTAAAACATACAGCCCTGCATTGATTAAATTGGAAATAGCCTTTTTAGGCTTTTCATTGATATTTTTTAATACACTTACCCCTTCTTTTTCATCATAATTTTCATGTTCAAGCACGCCATAATTCTCTGGATTTTTAACCTCTGCACCGAGTATTGCATAATTATAAACAATACACCTTTCAATATCTTTGCCAGAATAAATGCAGTCGCCATTAAGGACAATAACCTTTCTATTTTTCTCAGAAATATCTTTTAAAAGCATATCTTTTGCTTGGAGCAGCGCATGACCTGTGCCTTTCTGCTCTTTTTGCTCGATATAACTTAAGTTTATGCCTTTATATTCATCGCCAAATGCATCAATAATCATCTCTTTTTTATATCCAACTACAAGAATTATCTCGTCAACAAATGATTTAACTGCTTCTAAATTATGCTCAAGAATAGTTTTGTTTGCGGCCTTTAGCATTGGCTTTGGCCGTGTCTCTGTCAAAGGCATCATCCGCTCGCTTTTTCCTGCGCAAAGAATTATACATTTCAATTATTTCACCGTTTTAGCTTTATTAAACATTCTTCTTTTTTGTTTGGATTCGGTATGTTCAATATAATTATACACTTTAAACACCAATCTCTTTCTTTATAACTTTGGCAATCTCTTCTGCATATTTAGTAATTTCTTGTTTATCTTTTCCTTCGAGCATTACCCTGCAGCAGTTTTGTGTTCCAGAGTATCTCACGAGTATTCTTCCGTCCTCTTTAAGCTTATTTTCAATTTCCTTAATCTTTTCATTATACCCTTTAATCTTTTCCAATTGCTTTCTTTCTTTCACGTCTACATTAATCAAAATTTGAGGATATTTGGTCATGCATTTCTTTAGCTCAGAAAGTAGTTTTTTATAATGTTTCATTGCCATTAACACTTGCAATGCAGTTATTATTCCGTCGCCTGTAGTTATATGTTTTAGGAATATAATATGGCCAGATTGCTCTCCGCCAAGCTCAGCGCTGAGGTTTCGCATCTTTTCAATAACATACCTGTCTCCCACATCTGTTTTCTCTACTTTTATTCCTTGTTTTTTCATTGCAATATCAAATCCAATATTGCTCATTACAGTAGCAACAATCTTATTATTTTTCAGTAATCCTTTCTCTTTCATGTAAGATGCTGAAATTGCCATTATTTCATCGCCGTCAACAATTTCTCCTTTTTCATCTACTAACATAACTCTGTCAGCATCGCCGTCTAACCCAATACCTATATCTGCTTTATTTTTCAATACAGTTTCTTTCAACGCATTAAGGTTTAGACAACCGCATCCTTCGTTTATATTAAACCCATTTGGTGTGTTTCCTATTACAATAACTTCTGCGCCAAGCTCAAGAAATATTCGCTGCGCTACTTTGTAAGCAGCGCCGTTTGCGCAGTCTATTACTAGTTTAAACGGAGAAAGTGATGCATTAAATATCGTGCTTTTGCAATATTCAATATATCTTCCAGCAGCGTCATCAATCCTGTAAGCTTTTCCGACCTTCTTCATATCAAATCCAGATGTATCTATTCCACCAAACACCATTTTTTCTATTTCCTCTTCTTCTGCATCAGGCAGTTTAAAACTTTCACTGTCAAAAAATTTAATTCCGTTATCTGTAGCAGGGTTGTGTGAAGCAGATATAACTATTCCCGCATCAGCCCCAAAACTTTTAGTTAGATGCGCTATTGCTGGTGTTGGCAATGGTCCCACTAGATACACATCTGTTCCGCATGAACATAAGCCAGAAGTCAGGGCATATTCGTAAATATAACCGCTTATTCTCGTGTCTTTTCCTATAACCACTTTAGGCCTTTTCTTACCGTTTTTATACTCTTTTCCAGCTGCTCTTTTTCGCAATATTATTGCTGTTGCCTGCCCTAATTTTAGAGCAATCTCAGCAGTTAAAGGAAATATGTTTATCTTGCCTCTAACTCCATCAGTTCCAAACAATTTTCTTGTCATTTCTCTCACTTTTTTGTGTAAAATTACATAATCTAATTATTTATAATCTTAATTTGTATTAACCTAAATAATAGATTAACTATCTTCGTAAGTGCTTATTTAAATTTGTTGTGAATAATGATTTAACTATATTAAAATCAGGTAAAAATACAGCTAAAACATAGCTAAATCGCAAATTGACTCTTATTTAACTATGTACTTTTTGTTAAAATCAATGAATCTAATCTAATTTTTAGGTATGAACTATCTATATTAAAAGTGCAAAATAATCGAGAACATTATTTTGCACTTTTAGTATATACAAAATGGATTAATTTGTTCGAAAATTAATTCCTTTTAGTATATTTTTTACAATTTTTTAACATTTATTCAATCATTTATACAACTGAACTCTCACTTTTTAGCTGTTTTTGGGTGTTTAACCATAAAAATTATCTAATTTACCTTATTTTTACTATCACTTTTCTAACCTTTTTGAGGCATTATACTTTTTATGAATCAAAAGCCCTCTTTTCAACAGATTACATAATCTAACTAAAATTATGTATTTAACTCTTATCCTTTGTTGTTTCAATTAGACTACTTTTAGTATAGTAATTTTTTAACTGTTTTTTAATTATGTATTTTATATTATTTCTCCAAATTCCCCATCTTAATCCTAATTACAATGCCCATTGCAATGCATTATAATGCCCATTGCAATGCATACAATGCATTATAATGCCCTTCTTAGATTATTCCGACACAATTTTGTCACACTTTATTCAATAGATCAGTATATTTTCGTGGTTCTACTCCAATCTCTCTATTTTTTACTCACTTTTGCATATGTTTTTATTCTTTTTTATAAGTATTATTTGTCAATATTGATTTATTCTTCAATTAACAATTTTTCATCTATTTTTTCGCATTATAATGGCCATTGCAAACATTGGGAATATTGGGAATGCCACATTGCAAACATTGGGAACATTGGAAATGCGCAACTTTTAGAACCAGTTTATACAGGCTAAAACCCCATTATAACCCATTATAATAGGCATTGCAATGCTTAGAATAAATAAATTTAACCTATTAAATTTACACATTTCTTTTTCAAACTTTTTTAAGAAAAATTTGTTAAATTATTTTGTAAAAAATTATATGATGGATACATTATACATTTTTTTAATTCTTTCCTTGTTTTTTAAATTGAATAATTTTACACCATTTGGCAGAAGATTTTCTTCAACAAGGCTCTTCTTTTTTAGAGTGTTCATATTTACACGAATTGTGTTGATACTTTGACCTGTTTTGTTCGATAAGTGAGAGTAACTTACGGGCTCAGTTTCAGAAAATAGCATATTAAGCAGCTTTAATTCAGGGTTTGTAAGCAAATTTCCATAGTTCGTTTCTCGTTGTATCTCTGTTTTCGGCATTATATTTATAGTTTTTCCTATCTTTTCCTCTCTTTTTTCATGGATTTTCCCTAGTTCATCAGCTTTATCTGCTTTTTTTAGCTCTTCAATTTGGTTTTCAACCTTAGAAACACTGGATTTTACATAGTTCTTATGATCCAAAAGATGGCTATTAACTTCCATTAACAATTCATTTTTGAGCTCATGCTTCATGTTTTTCCCTAGTTCACCTGAATGAACTGTTTTAAACAATTCGAGAAGATGTTTATTATATTCATCCAATGCAGCTTTCATCTGTGATTCCATTTTATTCAGTTTATCTTCGTGCTGCTTAGATGTAGTGTGTAAATGATTAATCCATTTATGAATATTTTCCATACTTGAATGTACATTTCTTATATGTGTATGTGTATTTTCCTTATGAGAATCATGATGATTTTTTATTTTTTCAAGTTCTTGATGAAGATATGTTATCCATGTGTTTTGATGTGTCATCTCATTCTTTAAATGAGAAAAAGATTCTACTAAATGTCTCTTTAGCATATGAACTTTAGATACTTCTACCTCTTTATTAAACCAGTCAAATAATCCCATTTTTTCTCCCTTAACTATGTATTTAGTCTGCCTCAAATGTGTCAGCTTTGCTATTATGTCTCGTCAGACAAAAGAGGAAGCGAAAACCAATGATAAACTCTGCTATTCTGCAGGGTTTTATTCTTTGGGTTTTCGCCAAAGCTGACTGGCAGACTAAATACACTCACTCTTTAAGCTATACAAATGAAACTATTATTTAAACTTTTTTATGAGGTTCGCGATTTTTCCTAACTTTGCACTCACTTTTATTGGAGTTGTTGTGTCCATTACAATGCACTTATGCCCTTTTTCAGTTGCCTCAACCAAACATATATCAAATATCTCGCTGTCTAAGTTTTCTCTCACTTTTTCAGCATTATAACCGCGTTTTATTAATCTTTTTTTCAATTCTTTTAGATTACATTTAGTTACAATGCATAAATCAACATAATTTTTTGGCAGATTATGCGAAAGATGTGATTCAATTATCAGCCCAGAGCAGCAGCAATTCTTTTTACAGTTGTTTATTATTTTTATAATCGCTTTATTCAGCTTTTTCACGTCGACAATAATACACTTTCTTTTTTTGTCATAACCTTCAGAAAGCTTGTTTTTTTTAATACTATCATTCACATTTATTACATTAAACTTCACTATTTTTGAAAGTTTTTTGGCAATCATTGTCTTCCCTGTGCCAGGTGTACCTGTAATAATTACAGTTTTGAATCTATTTTTTTTGGATAGATTATTCGTTTTTTTATTATTGCATTTATCGAACATAACTTCCTCTTGGAGAGTATATCTTATTAAATATTTCTATAAACAATGATGGTACAACAGGAATCCCTGCTGAAATAAATGCCTTAGCTAACTCTTTTCCGCATTCTTCCTCTTCTGAATGAGACTTGAATTTAGCCAATTCTCTTATAGTGTAATTGCATAAATAATCTTTGTTTAAAGCTAATACAATTGGTTTTTTTGTGTCTGTTATTGACAGGATTGAAGGCGCTATTTCAACTTTTATCTTAAAACTCCCTGTTTTTGAACCATCATTTTTTGAACTCTCACTTTTTAGGTTATTCTCTCCTAAACTCTCACTTTTTGTAGGAGTTATAATATCGTTTGTGTAAAATAAGATGTTTTTATTATTACCTTTATAAACGAACCCATGCTTTAGCAATTCATACCTTATTAAATCCAAAATAATAGCTCTGGCAGAGTTATTTTTCAAATATTCAACCATACTATTGCCAATAAATTCTTCAAAACTGAGCTCTTTTACATTGTTTAGATAATAAACTCTGCCTAAATAACCCTTAACTTCCTGTTTTGTGCCCTTTTTTTTCCTCCATCTATTGCTAACTCTATATGCATAAGGCTGATTTTTTATCCATTTTACCCGTATAAACATATTTTAGTTAGGCACCATAGTAATATATATGTTTTTTGGATGGGATTGTGTGGAATTGTATGTGGATAGATTTATTAACTTATTAAAATTTCCTTGAATATATGAATCCTTTTGAATATTTTCAAAAATTGAAACCACTAATGATGAAAGATGAAGTGTTTATGGATAGTCTTAGAACATATGCTTTTACAGAAAGAGCAAGATTAATTGGAAATGATAAAGTTAAGCTATTGGGGGCAGGTACATATAATATTCATTATCGTATTGGAAAAGTAGGTAATGTCTGGTTGGCAACGAGAGAATATTTAAGTCCAATTGACCTCGCAGATCAGTTGCAGCATTGTGAAAATTATATTGATGCAGTGGTTAGAGCATATGAAGAAGAAAAGCGCGTTCCAATTGTGTGTGGTGGCATAAGAGCAGAATATAAGTGTGTTAGACGATATTTTTTATTGTTAGAAGATTTGACACAAGGCGGAACAGCCAATTTTCAACCTGCACCAAAATCAGGTGGTATAAGTGGTTTGTTAAATAGTGAAAATGTGTTTTATGATTTTGATACAGAAGTTCCATTTCACCCACCAACTAAATATTTGGCTGAAAAAAAACTTTTAATATTGAACAGATAACTCTCCTTTCTATAATTTTTTAAGCGTTTTATAAAGTTGACCTGTTCCTAATCATAAATCTTCTTTCTGTGGCCAAGTTGTAGAACAAAAATAATTAATTTGTCTTTTTCCATATCAAAAATAACCCTGTAATCACCAACTCTGAATCTGTATCCTTGCATTCCAATAAGTTTTTTGATATCGCAGGATTCTGGTCTGATTCTTAATCTCTCTAATGCAACGAGAATCCTTTCTTTTATGTTATGTTCCAGTTTCTCTAATTGCTTTACTGCGGTTGGAGAATAAATCAGCTCGTACATTTAGAATCCCAATCTTTTTTTTACTTGTTCATGTGTGTAAAATTTTCCAGCTTTAATATCAACTCTTGCCTGCTCTATTTCTTTCTTTGTTTCTTCATTTATTTCCATAGTATCCTCTACTAAATTCCAAATTACTTCTTCATAACTCTCTTTGTCATATTGTTTTCTCTTTTTCAGAGTTTCTACAAGCTGTTCACTAACTTGAATTGTTGTTGCCATAGCAACTATATAATTAGTTATAGTATATAAATGTTTTGGTTTGCTTTGGACATAAACCAAAATTTAGCTTAATCCACATCATCTTTCCCAAAGAAATCCAACTTCACATATTCCCAAGAACAGTTTCTATATCATCTTCGTCGTATTTTTCTTCTAACTTTTCTTTAATTTGTTTGTCAGAAAGTCCTTGACCTTTTAACTCAAGGATTTCATTTTCCAGTTCAATGCTTGCAATCAAACTTTCTTCTTCAGACCTTGCTTTCTTTTCTTTTCTTTCGCTGGTCTTTTTGCCTTTATCCTCTTTCTTTTCTACTTTTTGCTCTTTCGCTTTTACATCTTTTTTGCTTACATTAGTATTAACTTTTTCTACCTTATCATCTTTTTGTTTCTTCTCAAATTTTATCTTAACTGTTTCTTTATAAGTTGGAGTCACGTCAGGCCTTAATTTCTTTAATCTTCTCAATTCTTCAAGCTTTCTGAATTGATCAATAGACATTTCGTGCGTACTTAATCTTGGTGCTTTAGAATCATCCTCTGGTTCACCTACGTGCACAATCTCTTCTTCCTCTTTATTTTTCAAGAGAACTTTTAGGCTGTTATCGCTTGAAACCAATAATGAATTAATCACAACAAAAAATATCATTAAAATCAGCAGTAAAATTATCAGGATTAAAATCTCAAAAACCTGTGCGCCAATAGCTTTGTCTAATAATACTATCTGTTTAAACAATTTAGTCGTAATATAAAATGGGTTTATATTGAAAAAATAAGACACCACTGATTTATACGAGACAAATGTCGGAAGCACAAGTTCAGAAAAGAATATCATAATGCTTGCTGTGCTGATGCTGGCGAAAAGATTCACATCTTCGCTTTTAGTTAACAATCCAATCATCATGCCTATTAGCGTAAACAAAGCAATAGATAAGATTAATATTAACAGAATCTTATGCAATTCTCCAAAGAAGCTGAAATTTAAGACAACAGATGTTACAAAAAACAACACTAATGAAACACCTAAACTTAGCGTAAATGTTGAAAGGAAGATATCTTTCATCAAATCTTTGTATCTTTTTGGATTTATATAAAATTCATTAACAGTTAATCTTCTATGATATAATGTAATTGACGCGAAAATAAGCGAAACAAACATTATAAAAAACAGCAGCACGTTAGATATCAAAATACCATTTCTATTATTTTGAGTATCAGCTGTTGATAATGTTATTTGATCAGTGAGGCTGTTCGCTTTAACAACAGATACTAATGAAGAATTGATCTTTGTCAAATATTTTGTGTACTGATCCAGTTTATCCTTGTCTATGTTTAATGTTAATTTTTCAGTTATGTTATCGCTCTTGAAAAAATTATCTGAAAAGTATAAGCACATGGATGTATCGCCTGTTTTTGTTGAATCAAGGCAGGATTCCTGAGACCAAAATTTTTTCGTATTGAAATCTGGTTTGCTGATTACAGTCATAAATTTGTCAACAGCTGTATTTTCAGAAGGTGAATAATAACCAATATTATAATCTACTTTCCCGCCGGCATTTACGCTTATTGCAATGATCAGTGTTAGTATTATTGGCAGGAACAGCAGAACAAAATAAATTGACTTTGAATTGAAGAAAACATCAAGATTTGTCCTAAAATTATGTTTTGCTCTGACGTAATCAAATTCCATTATTGCCTGTACTAACTGCATAAATAATGAAGCTAAAAAGCGCCAGACATCTGTCAAAAAGTATTTGGCCTGTCTTAACCACTCTCTCCAATTGAAATCTACCATTTATTTTAATAGGTTAATACTTATTTTTAAAGTTATTGTTTTGTTTGTCTATTATCTTGAATTAGGTTAACATTCCAAAATTAATTAATATTAACCTATTTTGGCAAAAAAAGTATTGTTTAGCTAATTTCTTGTTTTTCATTTTTTTTCTCGCTCTCTGCACGTTTGTGGGACGCAGTCCACCCGTCTCATGAAACTTTTTAAAGTTTTTTGACGTTTTATTAAATAAGTTAAATTCGTCAAAAGAAACTAACTTTTCATAGTGAGCGTGGCTTCACCATGGAACTAAAAAATACAATAAATGTTATTTTTTTGCACAGATATAATCTCATAAATCATTTAATTAAAAACATGATAGCACATTAAATTTTTGTTCAGCAAAACATTTATAAACTAATTCCAAATCTTTTAGTTAACCACTATATTTATAAAGAGTTATTATACTCTTAGGGGCTGTGGGGTAGTTTGGTCTATCCTTTTTGGTTTGGGTGAAGCGCTCAGCTAATGACCGTAACAAAAAAACCAAAGGACCCCAGTTCAAATCTGGGCAGCCCCATATATACTAAGACATTAAGAGATTAAACAAAACGATTAAACAAATTGTAAAAATAATAAAAAAATAATGAAAACGTGATTAAAAATGGCTGAAACTAAAGAAAAAATTGGTTCAATCAGGAGATTTGGTGCAAGATATGGTAGAACACCAAGATTAAGGTTTGGAAAGATTGAACAAGAACAAAGAAAGCATCATAAGTGTCCTTATTGTATGAATGTTACTGTTAAACGGCTTTCTGCAGGGATTTGGGAATGTAAAAAATGCAATGCCAAATTTACAGGAAAAGCTTACACTATAGGTAAAAGAAGAAAGGTTGTAGGCGTAACAGAAGAAGAAGCAACAATAATATCAGAGGAAGACAAGTTACAGACAGGGGAAGAAATGTTAACTTCTGATGAAAACTTAATCAGCAGCGAAGAAGACAAAGACAATTAATTTATAAAAAGAAATTATAAATGATTTAATAATATACTACTCATCTGAAGGAGGCAAAATGACAGAATACAAATGCTTTGAATGCGACAAGGTTGTTTCAGAGGATTATCTTAGAAAAAAGATAAGGTGCCCTTATTGTGGAAGTAAGATGTTATTTAAGCCAAGATCAACGCTAGCAAAAGTTAAAGCAATATAATACGATAATTAACACATAATTATTTAATATAACTTAATATAATATAACTTAATATAATATAACTTAATAAAATGGATTATACTTGTGAACTTATTATCAATTTGGATTGCAAAGAAGTTGAACATTTTTATAAGTCGCTTTTGCCGGAACTTGAGAATGGTGAGAGAGACAGGTGTGAATTCAGTGTTCACAAACTCAAAGACAAGATAAAGATTAATATTAAAGCAAAAGATTCAGTTGCTTTAAGGGCAACATTAAATAATATCACAAAACTGTTTACTGTTTACGAGAAGATTGCTCAAACACGTAATTCTGGTTTTTAGTTAGTGATTCCCGCTTTCAAAAATAATAATTTACACTTGTTTAAGGTGATAAAATGTCAGAAAAACTAGCTCAGTTACAAATGATTGAACAAAACTTGCAGCAGCTTCTTTCCCAAAAACAGCAGTTCAATGGGATCATGGTTGAAATTGATTCTGCTTTGGAAGAATTGGGGAAAACAGAAGATGCTTACAAAATTGTCGGCAATGTTATGGTCAAAGTTTCTAAACCTGAATTAAGCAAAGAATTAGGAGAAAAAAAAGAAAGAACTGAAATAAGGATAAAAAGTATTGAGAAACAGGAAGACAAACTGAAAGAGAAAGCAGAGGCCCTTAGAGCAGAAGTAATGGAAGATATGAACAAGAAAGAGCAAAAGAAAAAATAAAACAAGTCATAACGATAAAATCACCAAAAGTAACAATATCAAACTAACCTAAAAATTAATACTAACTCTCGTTAAAACTCGACCAAAACAAAAATGACAGACGAAAAAATAAACGGAATTATAGAATCAATGCAGGAATTATTGGAAGACCCGATAGTTCCAAAAAACGTAAAATCTAAGGTAGAAAATGCAATGAAATCTTTGAAGGACAAGACAGATATTAAACTTAGGGTCAACAAGGCATTGGATGAGCTTGACGGTATCAGCGATGATATAAATATAGAGCCGTTTACACGCTCACAGATATGGAATTTGGTTAGCGCGCTGGAATCATTGTAGAACTATTCTAAAATTATCGTATTTGTTTAGTGTACGTAAAGAATCCCCAGCACTTTAGTGCTGGGTCTCGCTATTTTCTCAGAAAAATTTAAGATGCGGCTTCGCCGCAGTATAAAC
>JAGVYH010000049.1 GCA_018303325.1 Candidatus Woesearchaeota archaeon | reverse complement strand
CAAGAAACATCTAATTTGCGTCTTTTTCTCATGGGTATCACCGAGAATAAGAAAAGAATAACTAATATATTAATGTATCGTTATCTCAGACAGTGCCAAATATTCCCCAAATATTATTTCTAAACTTGAAGGAGTTACATTAATTTTATTATGCTGTATTTTTTTGTACTATGTGTATAAAATTTCAAGACAAAAGAATGGAATTAATGACAGTGCTTTAGAAATCAAAGACTTAAGCATTTTAAAAATTTGCATTATGATCACTATGGGTATTATTGCATTATACATTGGCGGAAAATGGACAGTTGATGGTGCAGTATCGTTAGCAAAAGCAGCGGGCATAAGCGAATACGTAATTTCACTAACAATTGTTGCAGTCGGAACATCGCTTCCAGAGCTTATCACATCTATAGTCAGCATCCAGAAAAAAGATGTTGATTTGGCTGTTGGGAATATTGTAGGAAGCAATATATTAAACATATTTTTAATCTTGGGCATAAGTGCAATTATAAACCCCATAAAAATACCATTGTATGGAATTGCTGATTTAATAATACTTCTTTCTGTAACATTGGTGTTATTTTTGTGCATGTTTGTTGGAAAAAAGCATGAATTAGAACGCTGGCAGGGGGGGTTGTTTTTGGTATTTTATGCAGCTTATGTTTATTATCTTTTTGCGAGAGGATAAAAAACTAATTAAGATTAAAAGGTACAGAAAAATTATTGTTTAAGCTTCACTCATCTTCTTCTGTATTTGTGAAGAAAGATATATTGCTTTGTTTAAATCTTCGGTGCATTTAGCTGTGTTGAAATTATCCAACGCATTAATTATTAATTCAAACAATTCTTCTTTCTTGTTAGTAAACTGGTAAAGCTCGCTGATGCTCATAGATAACTGCGCTTTTTCCAAGAAAAATTCCCATTCCTGCTCAATTTTTTCAAAAGCATTTCTTAATTGAACAATATCATTAAGGATATCTCTTGGCTCTTTTTGCGGTTTAGCATAATTTAGTATCACTATATCACCTGACTTTATTATTAATTAACTAAGTTAATATTTTATTTGAGTAATAGAATTGTGTTATTTCATCTAAATCATAAGCTCGTATTTTCCGTTTTTCTCTCTGATTTTGCCTTCCTGCTCCATTGCCTGAAGGAATTTTTCTATCTGAGCTGCAGGAACACCAGCTTCTTTGGATATTTCATTAATATCTCGTGTTTTTTCTTTCAAAAGCACAATAATTAAATTTTTCAATAAAGTTAATCCATTCTTTTTTAGGACTTTGTTATCGGCTTCAAAATTTTTGATTAACATATCTAACTTATGCATTTTTCCCTGAAGCTCGTTCAAAAATGAAGTGAAATGATTTGCATCATAAACAAATTTGTCTGGTGAAAGAATTTCTATAGAACTAGGCATATAATCAAAACAGAACCACATCAGTTTGTCAACATTCCTAAATTCAATTTCTAACTCTACAAAAATGCTGAACATATGTTTTTCTTCTTTTTCTTCTGCATCTGCGTAATCTTCTTTGAGAACTTTTACTCCGTCTTCTTTCTTCAATTCCTGAACATAATCCCTTATAATCTGCTCTAAATGCTCCTTTGGCTTGCCAATCATATGCACGATTGCTCTTATAATAATTTTTTGAGGTTCCATATTAACAAGTAAAGAAAGCTGATTTGTTTAAAAATATTGTGGTAGGTTTGGACTATTGGCTTTTTCTAAGTAAAAAAACAAGGTTCAAACCAAGCATAAAGATTAAAAACCATTTAATGCTAGCTTTTATCTTTGCCTGTGTTCCCTGAAACATTATTTGTGAAGTTATATTTGAGGTTGTATTTTGGGTGTTTAAAGGAGAATATGAAACGTTGGTTATTAGTTCTAAATTATTTAATGTGTTGGTTTGGTAAAGAGAAGATAGTGATTCGTTAAAAGCTGCTTTGCTTAGACTGAGCTGGGTTGCAGATTTCTTTTTATCAGTTTTTTTGTCTGCGGAAGATTTCTTTGTGGTATTTGCATTTTCTTTTGTTTCTTTCTTTTCAGAAAGTTTATCTTCATTCTTTTTATTACAGATAATCTGGACAGGCATCTTGTCTTCTGCGCTTAACCCTTCGACGATAACATAATAAATGCCTGAACTTTTGCATTCATCTTTTAATTTAATATAAATGGACATTTCTTGGAAGATATCATCTCCAAAAATAGAAAATTTAGTGATTTCACTGACTTTTTTGCCCTCATTGTCAATTACATAAGATTGTACTGAGCTTTTTGATGTGTTTAGTTTCAGAATTGTTAGTTTTAATCTCAGTGAATCACCAAACACAATGTTATTATTGTCATAAATAGATTCTATTTTTATAAATGAGTCTGTATTGCCTTTATTAGTTGAGCTATTATTTTTATCAGTATTATTGTTTAGCGTGGAATTGTTAATAATTATTATTTCTTTAGATAAATTATTGTTCAACAGATTGGTATCATTACATGAAGGATAAAGAAATGCAGTAATATAATATATGTCTAATAATTTGTCTGGCTTTAGTTTTGTGTTTGATGTTTTTCCAGTAATCTTATTTTTTCTGATACTATTACCAAAAAAATCATTGATATTATAGGTTATATAATAAGGAAATATTGTTTCATTGACTTCAAAATTTAGTTCTAATGTTTCTTCGCTGTAATAATATTTCTTATCAAGCTTTAAATTGAGCGAGATATCACATTCTGCATTATTTGAATCAAGAACAGTTATTTCCTCGCATGAAACATAATCACTAATCTTAGTGCTAGCGCACAAAGTATAATTTCCTTCTTGCTCTAACATTAAGTATCCTGTATCGCTTGTTTTATATTTGTTAATCTCTGCTGTAAAAGAATTTTCATAAAAATAATCAATATTATAATCATTGCTAGATAAATTGTAATAAACAGTTATGTTAACCTTCTTCGGATAAACCAAATTATCTATTCTGAACAGTTTAGTGTATTCTATGTTTGTATAAAATGTGTTATTTAATATAAAGATGTTTGCTGATTGAGAATTATTGATTGTTTGTGATTCATTATTAATTAATGATTCGTTCAACAAAGGAGTGATATTCTCATTACCAAATACACCAATAATTGTGATTAAAAAGAAGGATAATATTAAGAATAAAGTCATGAACTTTTGGGTTTTAAAAGAAAGATTTAAATTATAAGGAAGATTATGGCTAAAGTAATGAAAGTATTGTTTATTTGCAACCAAAATGAGAATAGGAGCAAAACAGCTGAGAAATTGTTTAAAGATAGATTCGAGACTAAATCTGGTGGTCTTTATAACACCAAGCCTGTTACAGAGAAGCAGATTTCTTGGGCTGATATAATTATTGTAATGGAAAACGCGCAAAGAAGCGAGATAGCTAAACGCTTCCCTAACCAATACATTCAAAAACAAATACTTTCTTTGGATATTCCTGATGTTTATCATTATAATCAACCTGAACTGATTAAAAGCTTGAATTCTAAAATGAATGAGTTATTTTAGGTATTTTTTTTATAATGGTGCATTATATTCATTCATAGTGTATAGAACAAACACCTTAATATAACCATCGACGAAATTTCCGCAAGTTTTCCGACGAGAATTGAAAGGTTTTCGGGATTGACCGAAACTTATATTTAAAGAGAGAAGAAAAAAGCGGAAAGAATTTGATTGGAGAAACGAAAAGAAAAAGAAAGAAGAATTGCTAAGAGACAAGAAAAATATTTCTACTAAGCCTCATCAGTTTCAGCTGTCTCCCCATCTTTTACTGTATCTTCTGGATTAGTTACTGCTTCCTCTTCAAGAGATTTAAATTTCTCTTTTATTCTACCAAACACAGGAGAGTGTGTATCAATAAATATCTTAAAACCTTCAGGGAATTCTTCAAACTTCTTGCATTTAATTGGCCCTGCCATTGGATGCTTGCCTTCTTCTATCCATTTAAATATTGTTACATAGATAGACTTGAAATTGTTCTTGTGCATAGTTAATATCCAGCCGTCTTTAGTTGGTTTTCTTTCATAAACGCCAAAATCAGTGTAGATATATTCCTTGTTATCGCTTCCTAACAGATATATTACTTGGTTATGCACATAATAATCAACACCATTAATGTTACATTTGTAATCATTTAATAAAGGGCCTTTGTCTGTGGTTTTCAAATAATAAAACCCGCCTGCTAATAGAATCAGCACGATAAACGCTGCAATAATAAGTTTTTTCATGTTTCCGCCTCCTATTTGAATGATATTATCTTTAAATAAATATTGTCGATGCTGTTTTTAGATAAACACTTAATGGATAACATGTGTCCTTGAATAAAATACGAGAAACAAAAGTGGTTTATAAAGATTATTGAAGTAAAATCATGATATTCATTTAGTTCCAAGGCGAAGCCGTTCACTATGATAAAACGGTTATTCGTTTTTCGCTATTCGTTCTTCGTCATTCGTAATTCGTAACGAAAAACTAAAAACGAAGAACGAATAACTAATAATTTTTCATGAGACGGTGGCTGCGCCAACAAACGGGTTGTGAGCGGAAAACAGGATTGAGAGAGAAACTAAGTTGATAACGAAAAAAAGACATTAATAATCTAACAAATACTATTTAATATCCTTGTGTCAACTCAGCAATAATCCTCTTTACCTTCATTACAAAAACATCCAATGTTTTATCATTGTCTATTACATAATCAAAATTAATAGGAATCTTTTGGCTGTTCATTATAATGATAAGCTGTCTTTTTTCATACTTTGGTGTCATTCTTTTATAAACAGTTTCTAAATCTGCCCTGATAAGAACAATTTTGTCACAGTAACTCTCAAGCTCAAACTCTGCGAGCAGTGCAGCGTCTATGACCACGTTTTCACCTTCTCTTTTTGCTGAAAGAATGGTATTAATCAATTCCTGTTTAAGTTTTGGGTGAATAATCTTGTTTAATTTCTGAATATTTTCTCCAGAACTAAAAACAATAGGTGAAAGTGTCTTTCTATCTATCTCTAAATCTCTCCCCATAATGTTATAACCGAAAGTTGCCACAATCCTGTTTTTTACTTCAGAATCCTTCAATAAATGATGACCTAAATAATCTGCGTCAATTATCTTAAAGCCATTGTCTGCGAATAGTTTTGCAGCTGTTGTTTTTCCAACACCAATTTGGCCCGTAATTCCGATTATCATATCTTTCTAATTAATCTATCAATATATAAAGATTTATGAAAAGCTTTAAATAGATTGTAAATATATCTAATATGAAGAGTCTAACCTAAAAAATGAACAAAACAATCGGAAAAAACAGTGTTATATAAAGAAAAAGTTAAAAACTAGATAAATCAAGTAAATCAAAAAATAGTCTAATTTAAAAAATGAACAAATCAATCGAAAAAAAGGGTGTAATTGTAGGAGCAGCTATAATCATCATATTAATTCTATTTGTCAGTATGTTCTCTTTCTATTTTATATATATAAAATCTAATAATAATAATAATAATAATAAGGATAATATGAAAAATACAATACCACAGGCACAGGAAGAGAATATAACCATTGTTACTCTTACTCAAGATGAGATTGAAAACATTAATTCTGAAATCAAACCTGAAGATTATGTTGAAAAACCGATAATTGTTAACAAAGAAATAATTAATGCAATCCTAACAAAAGAAGAATTAGCCGACAAACTGTCAGCTTCAGAACATAAATATTTTATCCTGCAGTTTATCGGCCCGATTAAAAATGAATGGAAAGCTAATTTAGAGAATATGAATGTTATATTTTATGAATATATTCCTGACTATTCTTATAAAATAAAAGTTTCGCCGCCCCAGATTCCTGAAATATTAAAATTAAAATTTGTCAGCAATATTATTGAATACAAACCTGAGCTGAAAATAATTAAAGATACGCAAGAAAAGATTGAAACATTATCTAAAAGCGAAGAGATAACACTTTTTATTGAGACTTTTAAAGAATCACCTGAGCTAAAAGCAGCATTGGAAGAATATGCAGAAAGTTATGTTCAGGAATCTTCTACATCTTACATTGTCAATATTGAAACTTCTAATGTAGATAAGTTAATGGGCATAGAAGACATTAATATTATTGAAGAAGTTCAGCCATTAACTGTTACTAATGATTTCGCTTCTGATATTGTAGAGGTTGATCCGACTGGAAACATCTTACATTTAAATGGTTCTGGACAAACAATAGGCATTATTGATTCTGGCATTGATACAGGAGTAGACAGCCTTACTGCAGAAGGTGATATACATTTGGATTTTGACAACAGAATAGTCAATATTTCATTGATATCAAATTCGCTCTGCCAGTTATACGGCGCATCATGCACAAGCGCTGATGATGTAAACGGTCATGGTACACATACATCAGGATCAATATTTAGTAATGGGACACAATCATCTGGACAATATAGGGGAATGGCATATGCCGCTAACCTCGCATTTTACGGAGCAGGTGATGATGCTGGCTCTAAAAGTGTTTATGTTTCTGGATTAGATACAACAATGGTACAAGCACTTTATAATGATGGTGCAAGAACAGAAACAAACAGCTGGGGGTCATCTACAACTGAATATAGCAATGCATTAGCAAAAAGATTAGATGCATTTATGTGGGATAATAAAGATATTTTGATTTTAAACTCTGCAGGAAATGATGGTCCAAGTCTGCAAACAGTTAGAGACCCTGGAACAGCTAAGAATATAATTACAGTCGGCGCTTCACAAAGCAATAGAAGCAGCGGCAATATTAATTTAATTGCATCTTTTTCCAGCAGGGGTCCCGCTAACGACGGAAGAATAAAGCCTGATGTTGTTGCTCCGGGAACAAACATTGTTTCAACAAGATCTTCTAAACTTGGCGGTTCAACACAATCATGCAGCAGTGCTTTTGATGGTAGCGGTTATTATTCATCATGTTCTGGAACTTCAATGGCTGCGCCAATTACAGCAGGCTATGCTGCGCTTGTCAGAGAAAATTTTATTAAAAATTTAGGATATGATTCACCAAGAGCATCGTTAATCAAGGCAATGATACTAAACGGCGCGCAGGATATTGGTTATGGTATTCCTAGCAATGTAACTGGATGGGGCAGGATTAATTTAACCAACACATTGATGCCATCATACCCAAAATATTTCAAATATATTGACAACAAAACAGGATTTACAAGCTCTGGACAGTATGATACACATACTTTCAGTGTGATTAATAATACTGGAAGTGGAGCACAATTAAAGATTATATTAGTCTGGACTGATTTTGAATCTTCTGCATCTGCAAGCACAAATTTAGTCAATGACTTAGATTTAATAGTTATTAGTCCAAATGGAACAAGATATTACGGCAATAATTTTGTATGGCCTTATAATGGTTCACAAGACAGGCTTAATAATGTTGAAATGCTTATATTAAACTCGTCTGTAAATGATGTTGAGTTTGGAACATATACTGTTAATATATCTGCATATTCAATCTCGCAAAGCAACCAAGATTATAGTCTTGTTGTTTCCGGCGGATTAAATGTTAATCCAATTGTTACTAAGTTTGACGGTGCAACAACCAATTTTGACAATATACAGGATTTATATAATAAAACAGGAATAATAATTGAGAATACAACCAACGGAAAGATTGTTTGGAATGGCTACAGCTATTTTGGAGACATGAATTTTGACAAGAATGTTATATTTGCGCGAAATAATCTTTATGTTAATTCATCTGGTTTGCACTCGACATTAGCAACAAATATTACTGTTTCTCTCTACAATGTAAGTTTTGCAGCGCCAATGCCTTTGAAAGATAATGCTGTTTGTAGTGCATGCCAGATTATTAATTCTACACAAGGTAAATTAGAATTTTATACAATCGGTTTCTCTAATTACAGTTCTGCTGAGAATACAAGTTTGGATATATGGGATGTGCTTGACGCTGGAAAATTAAACTCAACTACAATAAAATATCAAAACGAAGAAATTTATTTCTTTGCAAATTATACTAATTTCAGCTCGTCATTGTCTGTAACATCTGCAGTGTGTAACATTACATTTAACGATACATCCAGTAAATTTACAATGAGTTATAATAATGAAATGAAATATTATCAATATAACAGAACATTTGCAAATGCAACGCTGTATTCTTATAATATCACCTGTGTAGCAACAAACTTTTATCAAAGAACATCTAGCAATACAACAATCATCTCAGATGCAAGTGCAGTTTATCCATGGCTGCCAACCAATATTTCAATCGTACTAAATTCAAATGGAAGTGTTACATTATCATGGAACAAGACAACAAACGCAGGAAGTTATGGAATAGTTTATGATACCAATGTGACTTTGTTATGGGAATTTGCCAGCAATGCAACAGCCAATATCACAACATCTGAGCTGAATTATACTGATGCAACAATTAATGCAATAACACAAACAAACAATGTAGCTCAAAGATATTATAAAATAATGGCAATGAATTCTACTGCGAGAATAAATATGTCGAATACAACGCTTGGCGTGTTTAAAAAAGAAATTCCTGTCACAACAGGCAATCCAAACAGCGGTGTTGAGCAGGTAATCCTCAGCGTACCATTAAACGTAAGTAATCTAAGCTTAGCTGCATTAATACCAAGCACACCACAAAGCACATCAGGCGCATCAAACAGCGACGTCATTTACACTTATAATACCACAACAAACCAACCAGAATCTGCGCAATTCTTCTCTGGCTTTGGATGGTTTGGCGACTTTAATAGGTTTAATATAAATCAAGGCTATATCTTTAAGCCTGTTGCAAATGCGTATAATATAACATTTGCAGGGTTTGTGCCTGTAACAAATGGGAGTATTGCATTAACAACGTCGACAAACATGGCAGGTAATGTAACAAATGCAGGCGAATTAAATATAATTGGACTTAACACACCACAGGAAAAATGCGATTTAGATTTAATATTCTACGGCGCAAGTAACGGCGATATGTTATTCAGGTATAACACCCCAACTGCGAAATATCAAACAGCGAGTTACACAACGTCGTGGACTGGCGAGTTTGACTGCATTAATCCAGGAGAAGGTTATGAGATGAGAGTTGTAGGAAGTAGTTATAATGTGAATTATGGGAGATGATTATTAATAATTAGATTTTATTTTAAATTATAAGTAGTATTATTTAGTTCCTTATTTCCTATTTGATTGGACACGTTCATGAAGATTTCTTTTAAAAAGTTAGCTTATTCTTTTTTAAAATCGCTAAAATTATACTAAAAACTTCTTCATGAGACGGTGGCTGCGCCCACAAACGGGTTGAGAGCGAGAAACTGAATTGGAAGCAAGAAAAAAATGTTGATAAACAAAAATTAGCTAAACATAGACGAATTTAAAAAAAACAAATTCACTCTTTCTTCCAGTATTCTGTCAAAAGATTAAGAAGTTGTTGAGCATCAATATGATAACTGCCTTGGATATTGTATATATGGCATGCTTTTGCTTTTGGCTTGTCTGAATATGTTACTTGTATTTTTAATTCGCCTTTATCATGTATATTGCCGTAGGAAAACCATTTTGAATCAACGGCTTTGACTGATTTCCAAGGAATAACGTAAATTATATCAAATATTCTTTCAATAAATCCTTCTTTTGCAATAATGAGCTGCTGTTTTGGTGTTTTTATTATAGATATAATGCTCCAAACAACCAATGCCAAACATCCAACTGCCAAAAGCATAACCAATATAACGATAAATATTCTAAAGTTCAACGAATATTTAGTAAGCTCAAGAGCCCAGAAGTTTGTTGTTCCTATAAAGT
Source organism: Candidatus Woesearchaeota archaeon (assembly GCA_018303325.1). GTDB lineage: Archaea > Nanobdellota > Nanobdellia > Woesearchaeales > DSVV01 > JACQSP01. The sequence continues at coordinate 6,485 of JAGVYH010000049.1, read as the reverse complement.
CTAATGCAGTCATGATAAAGCCAAACGCAAACACAAAGCTGAGGATTGATGCAAACAATTTCCAGAAATAATTTAGCTTTGCCTCAAAATAAAGTATTCTTTCATCGTCCTGTTTCTTTTTTATGATATCATTAATATGAACAGGCAGCCTTTCATTGTTTATTGACAAGCCCATCACTATCGGCCATTCTTTAATCTGCTCTTCGTGGGTTTTCATGTGTGTATAAACAAGCGCATAAATCTTGTTAAAACTGTCCAGAAAAATATGCGGTATCTTTATTGTTTTTGTTAACTGATGCTCAGGATTATTATCAACAATTTCTAAACAAATAGATGTGACAAAATTATCTGTTTCTCTTCTGTTTATTGTATATTTAGAAATATTATGCCATGGCAAAAAGGTGGCGCGTTTATTTTGTCTTATCAAGATATAATCTTCATTTACATTGACAAAATATCTGTCATTATGAAAATGTACAAACAAACCGTCAAAGAAAAACCAGAAAAATAATATTGTAAACAAAATTAACGCTGCATTAACTGCAATAAACAGCCATAAGGAAAAAACATAATTTGGCATTGAATTATATTCCATAACTGATAAAAAAGCAATAGTGGCAATAAGTATCAAGCCAAAGAATGCGCTGACAGATTTCCATACAAAATTGCTTGCAGTTAATTTTTTAGGATGATAAAGATTTCTTTCCTGAGGATGTTCCACTAATAATTTATCGCCTTCTGGCAATTTTTTTATTTTTGTATTAATATATGGCTGGTCCATTGAGAAATTCATTAGGCAATGTAATATATAAAGTTATTGGAAGGGAAAAGAAATTGAGTTTGCACATAAAAAAGAGGATTGTATACTAAAAGCAATTAATTTTCGAACAAATTAATTGCTTTTAGTATATACAAAAGCACAAAATAATGTTCGATTATTTTGTGCTTTTAGTATATTTAGTTTCATGGCAAAGCCACCAATGTACTAAAATTTATTTTTTATTTCCTACCTGATTGGGCACGTTCATGATGATTAAGTTTTTTTGTTAGTTTAAAATCTATTTAAACAAAACTTAAACTATCTTCATGTAACGTGAGACTGCGTCTCACATACGGATTGAGAGCGGAAAAAAGATTGGGAGAAATAGGACTTCAGCTAAACAAATACAAAAAATACAATCTAGATTAAGTTTGCCAGATTTTTAATATCCTTATTTGCCACATGCGTGTATATTTGTGTTGTCTGAAGATTTGCATGGCCTAATAATTTTTGTATGTGTCTTATATCTGCTCCTGCTTCTAAAAGATGCGTTGCAAAAGAATGGCGCAAGGTGTGGGGAGTTACTCTTTTTGATATTCCTGCTTTTTTTGCAGCATGGCGAACAATCATCTGTACACTGCGAAGGTTATATTTCTTACCCAAATTAGATTGAAATACCAAACCTTCTTTTCTTAACCCAAAATTTTGAATTAAGTCTTCTATCTTTTTATGAAGAAAGATTATTCTGTCTTTAGTTCCTTTGGCTACTTTGAGATGAATAGTTTTTCGCTCAAAATCAAAATCTTCCCATTGCAGATTTACGACCTCGTTTAAGCGAATTCCAGTATAATATAAAATCATCAACAAAAAACGATGTTTTAGGTTTAATGTAACATTAAACAAGGAAGTAATTTCTTCTTTATTGAGCACCTGAGGAAGATGCCCTGAGCTCTTTCCTAAAGGAAGTTCTTCAGTAAAATCCTGTTTAAGCACATTCTTGTAGAAGAATTGCAATGCAAAATAAACTGAGCGAAGAGTAGAATGGCTTTTATTAACAGATTTCAATAGAAATTCTCGAGGAGTGAGATTTGAGTTTAAGAAATTCTGGATTAGGTTAAGATATACAGTTATGGTTCGTGGAGAATACTTTCTTAGTTTTAGTTCTTCAGTGAGTTTTTGTAGATATAACTCTGTTTCTTTCATATCCTATCAAAAAATCTTGCAGTTAATAAATGTTTCGTTTTAACTATCAAAAAACCTATTAAACGCAATTGAAACTGCGCTTAATAGGTGTTTGCCTAAATTTTCTTACTGCCTAATGGTAACGTATTACCGAAAATCCTTTTTGATTGGTGCCTTCGTTTAGCAGTATAACGAGAACGACTGAAATTGTGAATTTCATTTAACTTTCGCTAAACGGTTCGCTTACGCTCTCCCAAATTTTTACTTACTTTAAAACTAGTGGGGGTGTTCTTAAAAACATTTATAATTAAATCAGTATATAAGTGGGAATATGCAACAAAAAAATAGATTTGTAGAATATCTTAAATGTATTGCTAATTCCATGAAAAAAATCTCATTTGGTAACTTAATTTTCCCATTTCTTTTCATTATTGTCTTGATAATGGTTAAAGGGGAGTTTAGTAAGAATGAATTTTATTATCTGTTAATTTTCCTTCTATTTTACGCCTTAAATTTAATTGTAAGTATCACAAAATTTTTTTACAAGAAATCATATCGGTCTATTTTTCTCCTAGCATCAATTGTTCTTTTATGGTCTTTTTTTGCTGGGTTTGGATTATTAAAATTTACATTTACCATTAATAAAGAGCTGATATCAATCAATTTGAATTATAATTTTCCTCAATTGGTAATAGAATTGGGAATTTTCCTGATTACACAAAGAATTTTTTATAAAATTTGGAACAGATTTTTGTCACCTCAGAGAATGATCCAAGTTAAAAGATTTTCCTATCAGAATTTTGTTAAACTTAAGGAATTGATATTGGCATTTGAAATATCCACTAAAAAATTGTTAGTATATAATCTCTTTGCCACTTTGATTCTTTCCTATTTGTATGTTAAAAAAATAATTATTTTTGACACTCAAAAGCTAATTTCGTTCGATGCGTTATTACAAACTAACGCAACAATTTTTGCATTAATGTTAACAATAACTGTGGCAATATTGGGAACTAATAGGTACATCAGAAAAATTCAGTTCACGAAAATTGTATTTACCGGCATCAATTTATTTTTTTTCATGGCTTATCTTATTTTGGTCATCATATGTTTAATTTATCCTAATAATTTTTTATTAACCCTGTCATTTTTCATGTTAGTTAATTCAGTTATTTTCATGATGCATTTAATAGATAATCAAAAGATTGGATATATATTAAGCATACTAAATAAAATTATCAGGGACAATATTAATAACAAAAACTATAACCCTCATGTATCTTCAACAAAAAATACCTTTTCTTGGAGTAGTATTAAAGGAACAAGAATAGAAACAGGCTCTTATGATAAATTTGAAGATTTTAAAATAGCATTTGATTCTTTAGAAGAATTGGCTTTGGATTCTGTTAAGAACTATGACAAAAAAGTATTCAATGAGATTATTAGGAACTATTTTGAACTTGGACGATATTTTTTATATCAATGTGGCAAAGAGGATAAAAAATACCTTTCCGTGTATCTATTCCCTATTCTGAAATTGTATAACTCAATTGAGAGTAAAGAGTACAGAAATGAAATTATTGAACTGATTTTGAATGATTATAGATGTTCTGAACAATTTTTGGATATTAAAACATGGAATTTAGAACGATTCAAGTTAATGACTTCAATCCTTATAGGTACTTCTGATAAGGAAGGGAAAAAACATATCGCCTCTATTTTAATTAAAATGCTGACAATTAGAATGATGGAAAAGGCAAATATCACCTATAATAATTTTTCAAACCAGTCTTATAAAAATTTTAAAAATACCGATGAGTTCAAGGAATTAAAGAAATCCATAAAAAAATCAAAGATTGGTTTAAAGAATATTGATAAACTTATGGCTAGATTTAGATTTGAGGATGAAAAAGAGCAAAAAGAATTCAATAAAGTAATAAAAAATATTATAACTGAATTGAAGAAAAGATAAGACTACAAACTTTTAATAACTTTATCTCCTACTTTAGTCCTTTGATAAATTCTCCCAGTCCTATCTTCTGGATTTACAATATCCACTAGTTCTTTTTCTTTTAATTCCGTCAATGCTCTTGAAACAATGTTAAAATAGGTGTTGCTACTTTTTCCATAAATCTTAATTACCAATTCTGATGGCATCATTGGCTTATCCAATGCAAGAAACACTTTTTTACGATTTTTTCCCCTTTTTACAATGCTGACAGCCTTTAGCAATTCCATAGCAATCTATAAACAAATTATGTATAAGAAACAAATTCAACAATCTATTAGCAATTATCCAACATCTTTAGAAAACTTTAAATATCAGAATAGAGAATACTAAAATAATGAAGATAGGAACAGCAATAATCATATTTTTTGTAGCAATAATTGCTTTGGTTGCAGAGTTCATACTCTATATGATTTTTGGTATTGGTGCGATACTTTCTGGCGGTATAAATAGTCTTACTGGTACAGCTTTTTTCTTTGTAACACTAATGGTGATGACTATTGCTACTGGTGTACTTGCACCAATTTGTGCAATTATTCAGATCATAGTTGATAAAGTAATGGATGTAAAAAAGATTAAATCTCAGAAACAAAATAAGATTACTGAGTTATTTCTAAAAGATATTGGAACATCCCTTCTCTTGATTTTTTTAGCATTAATCTTGATTTTAATGATAGTGTTTGGAAGTGTAGGGATGGAGGAAGTTAATAAAAATGTTCAAAAAGAAGGGATTTTAGATACAAGTTCCATTTCTCAAAAACCTAACACAGTTAAAAGCAAAGAAACAGCAGATACTTCAAGTATTGTACCAAAAACACAAAATGTTTCTGAAACTAAATTAAAAATATATACTGAACAAGATGTTAAGGATGTTGTTGCCGAAGCAAAAGGAATGGCTGACAATCTAGAACAGAAAAAAGCGTTTTGGGCAAAATATACAATCACACAAGGGCAAAGTTACTTAGTTATGTTCACTCCTTATGCAAATACGGTTGGAATAATAACTGGTTCTATTGAAAAATATGATGAATACACTCTTGATACTGTTAGACAATTAATTAATCTGGATAATGTCTATACAACTGCTTTTAACATACAAACATCTGAGTACATTTCCTCATGGGATACATCCAACGTAAGAGCAGTAATTGAATATGGAAATGGAGATATTTGTAGAGGCAAAATAGATAAAGTAGATAGTGAAACTGGAGAAATGGACGCTAATTATAACTATAATTACAAAACATCAATTTCTGCAACATTTGATTGTTATTCAGATATACACAAACAGACTATAAAGTTTATTTATATTGCTGGAAATTTTAAAGTGACATTTAATGCTGATATGACTAAATATAAATAATTTTGAACACCCCCCACGAACGACTAAACTCTACTCTGCCTTTGGCAGTAATTGATGTTAAAGTAAGTAAAAACTACGGCACCAATCGAGAATTTCTCCAGCTCTATCGGATTTTTCCAGCTCGTCGCTTCGCTCCAGAGGGAAAAATCCTCACGAGGTCGAAATTCTCGAGGGCAAAAACTTCGCTAAATTCTATACGTTAGTTTCAATAAAAAATTTGGCTAGAACGAGAAAGGGGTTTGGGTTTAATCTCTTAAATCTGGAAGAGTATATCTTCCACTTTGATACTCTCTTTCAAATGCATCATTCATTTCTTTCAAATCGAGAGGTAATCCGTCAATTACAACTAATTTCGAACCAGTCTTGTCAGCAACTTTTGCAGCATGACCTAAACCGATTACTACTCTATCAAATCCGTTTTCTAATATTCTTTCAGTTAATAAATTATCAAAGTGTGGACCTGAAATCAAGTGATACATCATAAAAGCTTCATGCGAATGATCATTTGCATATTGATTCAATAATCTAATTCTTTTTTCGCTTCCTAAACCTTTAATTTCAGCACCAGATTGTTTTAAATCACCATACATGCTGTGCCAAAAAAGTGCAGCAGATAATGGTTGAGGCAACTCTTCTTCTCTTCCAGAATAATCATAATCATGTCTTTCAATCATTGCATCTAATAATGCTTTTTTGGTATCATTAGGAGACAATCCTCTAGAATTAATTTCATTGTATAATTTCAAGTCTGCTTCTGAAACTTCAAGACCGACCTTATTATTAGATGTAACATGAGGAGAGATTAGACTATTCGCTCTTTCTACATTCTCATATCCATGAGATACACTATACACTATCCTTTCAATTGCCATATGATTCAGTTATGTTCGAAAGTTTATAAATCTTACTATTATTTACTACTACATAGTTAATATTATACAAACCCAAACCCCTAGATTCTTCTAATTAATGGTGCTCCGCACTTGATACGCCAAATTTTTTACTTTGGATTTTTCGGACTTCGTCCGAACGTTGCACTAAAATCCAACCTCTATCGAGGGAAACTAACAGCGGAAGCCGTCTCACAATTATATCGAAAAAGCAAAGAAATTCCTAAAGATTCTAAAAGGAGAGATATTTTTCCCAATATTCCCTATATTTTCTCTCATCAT
>JAGVYH010000006.1 GCA_018303325.1 Candidatus Woesearchaeota archaeon | reverse complement strand
AAAAATTTATTAAAAAACCCCTTTGTTTCTGCCCCTTTGAATTCGTATTTTTCCTCAATAAATTTTCTTAAAACTTCAGCGCAGTAATCTATTGTCATTCCGTCTGTATTCAGCCATAGATCATAATGTTTTTTGTCATGATAATTCAATTTATAATATTTCTTGTACCGCTTATCTTCGCTGTTTTCTCTCGCAATTATTTTCTTGACTGCATCGTTTTCATTCTTGAAATCTTCTGCTTTCCTTCTTTTCAATTTTTGGTCAAGCATTAACCTTCTCATCTGGTCTTTTTTTCCGACAAAAAGATATATCTTAATGCTGTCTGGGATAAAATGCCACGCTAATCTTGAGTCAATAATAAAATTGTCCTCTGATTTACCCAAATTTATTGTCCAGTCATCTATTTTTTTGTCTATGGAGAAATCTTTCTCAGCTTTTTTTCCAAGCTCTTGCAGAGAAACCCCTTTCTGCTTTGCCATTTGCCTCATGAATTCTCCAGTACTGTAATGTTTCATGCCTAATTTTTGAGAAAGCGCTTCCGCAACAGTTGATTTGCCTGATGCAATGTTGCCGGAGAGTGTGATGATCATTAGGAAAATACAAGAAAGAACTTATTTATAAATTTTTAAGTTTTGTGTGTTTAGTTATAATTAAATCAAGTCAATTCGGTACGCGCTGCGTGCCATTTTGAGAAAGCAAGATAAAAACATATCATTTTTCTTATATTAGTGAACACTTAAAAGAAATTACGCCAGCGCCAGGATTACCACCAGCTTTTGCGTGCGCAAAACCTGGGAAAATGTCAGCTGGTTGGACATCCTCACTACGTTCGGAGTCCAACTAACATAGACTATTAAAAGAAATTACGCCAGCGCCAGGATTTGAACCTGAAAGTCCTTGCGGACAGTCGCTTTCGAGGCGACCGCACTACCGGATTATGCGACGCTGGCATGAGTGAAACGAATGACAGCGTCGCGACCAAAGACTTTGTCTTTGTGTATGCGACGCTGGCTTTAACTGCTTTATTCTGTTTGATTTATTTGGAGTTATTTAAATGTTTATGTTGATAATAAGTATAAACCCAAACAATGACAGATTATTAAAAAAAGCAGATTGGTTTAGATGATTAATTCCTCTTAATTTCATGTGACCGCTCTCAACACGTTTGTGGGACGCAGTCCACCGTTACATGATTATTGTTTAAGTTTTTTAAGAAATGTCATATTAAACTAACAAAAAAACTAAATCATCATGAACGTGTCCAATCAAGTAGGAAATTAAAAAAAATTATGGGATGGGTGGCTGCGCCCTAGAACAAAATAATACAAAAAAGCATATTCCACAAAATTAATAAAAGTTTAGATTTCTCTAAAAGTTAATACACTAACAAAGAATGGCATAAAAGAGATAAGAACATTAATAATTATAAAGAGCTTTGAATAACCCTGTTTTTATTTGGTTTTCAAAGCGGCTCTATTAAGGGTTTTGACTATTTTTATAGGTTATTCAAAACCCTCTATATTAATTTACGTACTACTAATGATATAACGATTTTGAGAAGAGTAACTAATGATTTACACAAATCTTCCGAAGAGGGAATAGAGCATGTAATTGCATCGTGGATTAGTCCTCCGTTTGGGATTGTTATAGGATACGGAATTTATACCAAAAACGAGGCAGAACAATTATCAAAGAAATCGCAAGAAGAAAGATGGGGTTTTCCTGATTTTGGTTTAGTTTATGATAAAGAATTGCTTGAAAGAAAGATTGAAAAATTAGAAAGAAAGTATACTATGAAAGGGCTTTCTTAAACTCTACACATTCTCGCTAACATTAGGAATAATCTTTGCCTCTGCCCTTCTCAAGTGCTCACGATATGTCGACAAAGAAATCTTCATAATCTTCGCAAGCTGCCTTAACTCAATATTTCTGGGATAATTAAAATATCCCTCATGGCTTGCAAGCTCCAATGCTTTTCGCTGGTTTATGGAAAGCTCAGGCAAAATTTGAGGGAAGTAAATATCGCTGAGTTTTGATTTTTCAATCTTCAATACTTTGAAGTCTATCATGTCTTTTATTTTGCTTTTTGTTTCTTTGATAAAATCCATTAAATTTTCCTTGCTCCATGATGCAATCTCCCATGATTCATAACCTTTCTCGTCAACAATTACTGGTTTTAGGAAAAATATTCTTTTGGAGTAATGGGCAGTTGGAATATCTTCTTTTGACACTTTATACGCAAAGAAAAAAGTATTGCCTTCTATTTCCAAATGCTTTAATCTCCTGTCTTTCTTAAAATCTGAAAAGAACTGCTTAATCTTGGTTTCATCGCCATAAATCTTCTCAAAATGCAGATAATATTGCTGGGTTACTTTTTTCTTTTTGCCTTTTATGTTTATACCTTTTCCTTTTATAGTTACAACTGCACTTTCTTCATAGAAATCTATAGGATAACCTATTACTTTGACTTTAAACTTTTCGCATCTTTTTCCGATGATGCAATCATGCTTCCATTTAAGCTTACAAATCCACATGATAAAATGGTTTGATGGTACGAAGGTAAGAGAGTTTGAAGGTGGTATTTCCTTATAGAACTTATGACCATCTCAAACAATTTTACCATAATCATTTATTACTATTTATACTAAAAGTGCAAAATAATCGAACATTATTTTGCACTTTTAGTATATCTCGGGAATCAGAGATTATATCTCGGGAATCAGAGATTCCTGAGAAGTTAGAAAGCTTTGCTTTCCAACTTACAAACCTGATTAATTTGTTCGAAAATTAATCACTTTTAGTATACATCAAACACATTGATACCATAACTGTGCGGGTTTAAATATTTTTTGTTAATAAATGGAAAAATGTTGCTGGTAAGTTGTTCTTGCCGCTACAACATAGGTATATAAACAATTATGCCATTATTTAATATATGGTTGATAATAATGAATCAGAAGATGATAACACAGGTAAAGGAGAGTGACTACTAAGATGACTGACAATAATCTATAAAAACATCTTTCCAATTCCACTTTTTTGAAAAGATGCAGATAAAATGGTGTCTTCTTTTTTGAGAAAGTTTTTGATTTTCTGCAATATCTTGAAACTCTTTCTCGAAGCCTTGCGCAAAAACCATCAATATGCCTAATTCCTATTTCTTCTTTCGGCATATTTCCTAAAATACACTTGTTAATCATACCAATAACAATATCTCCATTTCTTATTTTTTTAACTTTAGAATAATTTACAGTTCCGTTTTGAAAAGCAATTTGCAAAGCAGAGAGATTCTGCTTGTTCCCGTCGGTACAAGTATTGAATTTATATTTTGCAGTAGCAGGAATAAATCGTTTACTTACTTCTTTCCAGAATTCCAGACAGCTAATTTCATTCAATTTACCGACGAAAGGTTTGAGCATTAACCGTGATTTTCTTTTAAGAGCTATGTATGTGTAGTTCGTGCCCGTCTCGCAGTTTTTGAAGCCATAGTGATTGCAATTTTTCTCCTTTTTTTTATGAAGCTGAACATCTCGTCAGCTTCAACCATATCCAAATCCAGATTAACTAAATAGTTTTCATCTATTTTTTCACAATGTTTTCCAACTTTATTTGCTACTCGATAAACTGCATTAAGAGAATGCTTCGTTGTTCTTGATATCCCCCTAAAACTATTTTTTTCAGAGAAATGATTACAAATATTTTCTACTTCTTTTTTTGGAAGTTTTGAATAATATAATGGTGTGCCTTTTGTTCTGACAAAAGAAACATTACAAGTAGCGCACTTGTAATTTTGAGTTCCATTTTTCTTTTTTCCGTTGCGAACAATATTTTTTAGACCTTTTTTATTGAAATCCCTACATTTAGAGTTTTGACAGAATACATCTAATTTTCTTCTTTTCTTTGGCATAAAAACACCTATTTCATGACGTAAAAACTGTATATTCTTAGAATTAAGTTATATTTATATCTTTCGTTTCAGTAGTCACTCTCAAGAAGTGGCGAAATTAGGTTTATAACTAAATAGTAGTTACAAAATAGAAACATTTAAATAGTAGCAATATTTACTACTTCTTACGATGAAGATAAAGGTATCAATATCAATGGAAGACCTCACATTAAAGGATGTTGAGAAGATTGTGAAAAATGAAATTTATAGAAATAAAAGTCATTTTATTGAGTTGGCAACACAGAAATATTTGGAAGAGGTAAAAGATGTCTAAAACAACCTATGATATTGAAACCTCATTAACAACAGATTATAGAAAATCTGCATGGGGTATAGAGAGAATTGTTTTGGATAGCGTTTCTAATCATCTTCCTGCTGATAGTAAAGGAACGGTGACTACGGTAAGAATTAAACAAGATGGTCAATGGGCAGATTTGAAAAAAGCTGACCCAACACAACCCGCAGAAGAAGTTATATTTGAGGATAACGGCTTCGGATACGACGCAGGTTTGCTATCAGTTCTCTTTTCTCCAAAAGCAGCTGATGATTTAAGCGTTGGTCAGTTTGGAGAGGGTTTAAAACTCGTCGCTACAGCAGCCATCCGTCATGGTTTAAAGGTAGAATACCGTTCCAGGAATTGGATGGCTTCTCCTTATACAAAACCAGAAAACATAGGGGGGCATAATATAAGCAGACTTTGCTTCCGAGTAACAGAAAACGGCGATAATCTAGCAGGCTCAAGAACAGTCTTTACAAATCCATCTCAAGAATTAATGGATGAGGTGTTTCAACTTCCTAACAAAGTGTTAGCTCTTAATGACACTTATCGGGAGCTATATAGTGAAAAAGACAGCATAGACTATTTTCAAGTTGATTTTAAAGGATTAATCAATCCATATATCATAGACTGTTCTCAAGTTGATTTTAAAGGATTAATCAATTCAGATATACAACCAGTAGGGAATTTGTTTACTCCCTCTTTAGGTATCGAAGGAAAAGCACCAACAAAATCATGGGGATACAATTCAAGAATCATTGATTTGGGAACGGAGGAAACTGCTCTCTTCATAAAAGGAGTAATAATTCAAGAAACGAATTCCATTTTTAGTTATGATTTGGGAATAGAAAACATCTCACCTGACAGAATATTTGCAGATAGAAATAGCGTTCTTGATGAGATTGAAAGTATACTAAAAAATTGTAGTAATACCCAAATAATTGAGAGAGTATTGGCTGTTGCATGTCAGACCTCAGAAAGATATTGTGATGAGTTTGAAGCATTTAGAGATAGAGGACTACCACAAAATAGGATGATGTTATTGACTATGAGAAGAGATTTATCCGAAAGAAAAGGAAAGACGGATTTAATCAAGAAATACATATTTAATAAATATCCACCAGAGAATTTGTGGGTCACTTCATTTAGAAAACTATACGGAGTCAATGCTGTAATTGCTTCACATGATGTGAATGCCAATAAGGATGCAAAACTGATGGGATATACGACAGTTAGATTGAATATTTCTATTGCAAATTATTTAGCAAGCCTCGGTATACAAAGTGCTGATAAAGTTACATGTGAACAAGAATACAAGTGGGTAAGCACTTCTGACCTTACAGAAGCAGAAACTCAAATGCTGGATAGAGTTAAAACCATAAATGAAGTTGTGTTGGGTCAAGTAGCACCAGTAGATGTCCGTGTTTATTCAGGTCTATTTTTGAAATCAGGTAGGGAAGTTGAATGTGCAAACGGAGTTCACATAACTGAGCAAGATGGGACTAAGTATATAGGGATAAAAAGAACAAGATTGGGTAAACTTGAGGATTTTGTTGAAACTTATGTTCACGAATTAGGGCATCAAGTTACTGGGGCAGATGATTATGATAGAAGGTTCACTGATTTCTTTGTAAGAGCATTATCAAAATTAGCTATTCATCACATGAATCGGGACAAATAGGCCTAAGTTTTCTCGCTATTCGTCGTTTTAGGAACTCCCCCTCGTTTTAGTTTATAGGAACTCAAATTTTATTGGATATAACATGATATTATATGTGAATTTGTTTAACACAATTATAAGAGGATAAGAAGAATTATATCTTTCACAACAAAAATCTTTATAAAAGCTCAGTTTTTTGAGAGTTTGATGGATGAAAAAAGGGTAAGTAATCAAAAAGCAAGTGAAAAAAATAAAAAAGAAAGGAATAACCACAGAGCAAGAGAGATAAAAAGCGACAAATTCAAAAGAGTACAGTCGCCTTCTTCCATTAATACTTACAATCAATGTCCAAGAAAATATTATTATAATTATATCGAAGAGCTTGAAACTTTTCCTTCAATTCATTTAATAAGAGGCAAGTTAACACATTCTGTTCTTGAAGATTTTTTTAAAGTAGATATAACTAAAGTAAGTGAAAGCAATTTCATGTTTGAATTAAGGATTGTGCTGATGGAACTGTTCAAGAAACACTGGAATGAAAACGCTGATGAAATAAACGATCTTGACTTAACGCAAAATGAGATTAATTTCTACCACGAGGAAACTAAAGAAATGGTTATTTCATGGTTCAAAAGATTTATACATAATATCGCAGACGACATGAACAAAGTGGGATTAATAAATGCCTTCAAAAAACACACGCCAAAGACAGAAGAGGAGTTTATTTCAGAGGAGCATGGTGTCAGAGGTTTTATTGACGCTATTTATGAATATGAAAAGGATGTTTCAAACCCTTCTGGCAAAAGTGACGCTAATATTTTAGGGAATATTCATAGCAGATGCGAGAAAGAAGTTTATCTTATCGACTACAAAACAAGCAAAAAGGCAGTAATTACGACTGAATACCGCCTGCAATTGGCAATATATGCGCTGTTATATCAAGAGAAGTATGGGTTTCTGCCGAAAAAAGCAGGTTTGGACTTTCTGAAATTTGACAGCGCACCATTGTATCTTGATGTAGACAAAGAATTGGTTGAGATGGCAAAGAGAGAAGTTGCAAAGATACACGAAAACACAAAAACCACTGACAAAAAACAGTATCGAAAGAATATTACTTCTTTATGCAAATGGCATTCGGGGCAGTGTGATTTCTATGATGTGTGCAAGGATGATGAGTGAGAATTAAGTATAAACAAGAGCTAAGTATTAATAAAATTTAAGTATAAATGAAAAATAAGTATTTATTGAAAGTTAAGTTTCTCAAATATCCCCATCCAATAACTCAGTAATCTCTTTGAATATTTCGTCAATCTGGGGTTTTCCGTCAATATCCACCAATAATTTTTCCTTTTTGTAGAATTCTATCAATGGCTCTGTCTGCCTTTTGTAAACATTAAGCCTTTCTTTTACTGCGCTTTCTTTCTGATCGTCTCTTTGGTAGAGTTCACCATTGCATTTGTCGCAGGTTCTTTTCTTTTTTGGCGGATTTGTAAATGTATGGAATATTGCGCCGCATTTCGTGCATGTCCATCTGCCGCCCAATCGCTGGACAACAGTTTCATCGTCGAGAATTATATTAAGAACTTTTGTTATTTTCAGTTTTTTCTGCTTCAATAATTCTTTCAAGCCTTCTGCTTGTGGTATTGTTCTTGGAAAACCGTCGAAAATAAATCCTTTTTTACAGTCTGACTCTTCAATTCTGTTTTTAATTATGCCTAAAATAATATCGTCGCTGACGAGTTTGCCGAAATCCATAACTGCTTTTGCTTTTCTGCCTAATTCAGTACCCTTAGCAACCTCTGCTCTTAGAATATCACCTGTTGAGATTTGAGGCAATTTATATTTCTCCACCAATCTTTTTGATTGTGTGCCTTTCCCAGATCCAGGCGGGCCAAGTAGGATTAATATCATGTTTTCACCAGTTTTATAATTCTTTCAGCTATTTTTAAATATAAATAGGTTAAAATATTTGCTTGTTTTTATTGTTTTTCGTTTTAAGTATGTATTAAGCCTACCGGTCAGCTTTGGCGAAAACCTGATTATAGTGGAGGAACTAAATAATTGTATCAATTTAGTTTATAATGCTGAACATAAAGACTTATCTTAATAGTTATGTTCAGCAGATATAGTAACTGACATTATTGATATAAAGTTTACGTCAGTTACTACAGTTCCTCGTATATAGGCACGGAATCTTATGCTCAATAATTAATGTCCGTGCCTATATTTAAGACACAGCAAAGGAACTTGAGTTTACAGATGGTTTTCGCTTTCCTGATAGTCTTACGAGATATGATAGCAAAACTGACAAAATTAGGGTAGGCTTAATACATACCATTTTAAAATAGGTTAAAACAACAAGATTTAAAAAATCTCAAATAAATAAACAAATTATGGCTTCAATAAAAATACTCGGCGCTGGTTTGTCCGGATTAACAGCAGCAATAAATCTGGCAAAAGCAGGGTATAAAATAGATGTTTACGAGAAAAACAAAGATTCTGGCATGCGCTTTAACGGCGATCTTCAGGGTTTGGAAAACTGGTCAATGGAGAAAGATATTCTTCAAGACCTAACTTCCATGAATATTAAGATTAATTTTAGCGCAAACCCGTATCATGTGCTTCATGTTAGAGACAGCAAATTGAAAGATAAGGTAATTAAATCAAAACGGCCGATGTTTTATATTGTCCAAAGGGGCGCATTAAAAGGAAGCATTGATTATGGGCTAAAAAAGCAGGCATTAGATTCAGGAGTCAAAATTCATTATGGAAAAACATTGAGTGAGAAAGACATAAAAAATGACAAGAGCAATATTTATATTATAGCATCAGGTCCTAAAGATGTTTTCGCGGTTGCAGTAGGAATTTCTTTCAGAACAAACAATAAAGATATTGCTATAGGTATTCTTGACGACAGTATCGCGCCGAAAGCATACGGATATATTTTAGTAAGCAAAGGGAAAGGGTGCATTGCTACTGTGCTTGCTATATTAATGTGAAAAAAACAAATATCAAAAAAATAAGCGGATTTGGAAATTTTCATATCATGGACAACTATTTTAAAGACGAGAAATATTGGGTTGGAGAAGCAGCGGGAATGCAGGATAAGCTTTGGGGATTTGGCATGAGATATGCAATTACATCAGGATATCTTGCTGCGAAAAGCATAATTGAAAGCAGGGATGTTAAAGGAAACAAGATAAAAGAAATTGAAGGAAATAATATTGGGGAGATTGAGAAAGTGAAAGGTTATCTGTATGATAAATTAATAAAAGAGCGCTTTGTTAACCAATTAAAAACAAGCGCAGTCAATAGATTTTTCTACGAAAAGCTTGGCAATGGAGGATACAGATTTTTTGTAGACAAAGCAAAAAACAATCCGTTTAAATTCCTGAATAAAGCGTATAACAGCAATTTTCTGAGAAAAGTATTATTTCATTTTGGTGTTGGACGAAGTTTTAGTATTGGCAAGAGATAATATCTTCTCATTAATATTTACAATTGCTTTGTCAAAATCATCATCTAATTTCTTTGTGTTTAGTTTATTCAAATTCTTTTTGTATTCATCAAGTTTTGAAAAGAAGGTTAATAGGCTTTCTTTACAGGAGGTCTCTGCAAACAGACCATAACCTAACTTTTGCAGATAGATTGCATTTAAGATTTGCTCAAACTGCTCCTTAACAGGTTCAGAATATACCGGCTTTTTTAAATAAATCGCCTCTGACATCAAAGAAAAACCGCCGTTGATTATAACTGCACTGCAGTTTGCCAGATCTTTATAAAACTCTTTTTCCTTAAATGATTTAAACAAAATATTGCCATCTGTTTTGTCAATATTAAATCCATAGACGATAAACTGTTTATCAAATGTTTTTAAAAGGGTTATAAGATGATTATTTGTTTTTGAGGTTTGATAAACAAAGATGTAGCCGTTATATTTTGGCTTAAAAAAGTAGTTATAAAATAATAATTAGAAGAAGGTATTACAAAAGTTATCACCAGCTTTGATTTAATAGATTCCCATAAATATTTTAAAGGAATACTAATCTGTGAATTTGATATCACATTATGGTTTCCTATTGATATAAGTGGTATGTTGTTAAAAAATGCAACATTAGAAGTCAAATGCTCGAAATCATTTATGATAACATCAGGCTTAAACTCTTTAATCAGCCTTTTTATTTTGATATAAGAAAATATTTGTTGCGGCAATGTAACCAAATTCACAAAAAACGTGCCGATACCGCTTACTTTATTATTAAAATATTTAATATGTAAGGATTGTATTTTTTCCACGTCGTTAAAGTGCTTTGAAAGATAAAAATACGCTTTCCCTCCGCAAACAATCTTGATTTTGTGAATTTGAGACGTTTTCTTAATTTGCGATAATCTTTTGATTATAATACTGCTTCGTGTAGCATGCCCGAATCCTTCGCCAGAAAGCGCGTATAATATTTTTGCCATTGTTAAGTTTGCTGAATTTTTATTTTGTTGAAGGTTTATTTTGTTGAATAATAATTTAATAAATGGTGGATTATTAAGATTATCGCACAGGCTTCCATTCCTTAATCAATGACTTTTTGAACAAAAAGCACCAGATTCCATTTATTGTCCACTGCCACCATAATTTAAAATAGCCCACTTGACGGTATCTTCGCGCAGATTCATGCGCAACCAAATCAGTATCTTTGATTTTCGCAGCTTTGGAAAGTCTTCTAAATAAATCTATGTCTTCGGCAACAAACATCTGCTCATTAAATCCTTTAACCTTGTCAAATATCTGCTTTTTCACAACCATGCAGCCGCCTCTGGAAATATGTATGCCAATTGCTGACAGTATTTTTAACCAGAAATTATTCACTGCAAAAAACAGATTATCGAATACAGTTGCTTCTTTTGGGTCTATCATAATATAAGTTACAAGAGCGCCAAAATAATCCTGAGCCTTGAAAATCTTGACTATATTTGAGAGGAAATGCTGGTCATAAAGAATCATATCTGCGTCGAGAAATACCAAGATATCACCAACAGCAACTCTTGCGCCGGTATTTCTCTGTTTTGATGCATTTTTTTCAGTTGTTCTTATAAAATCCAACCGTTTAAAGCGGTGCTTGAATTTGTTCACAACCATTTCAGTTGCGTCTGTTGAGCCACAGTCAACAATAATAACCTCAAAATTTGTGTAAAATTGGTTTTTTAAAGTATTAAGAAGCTTGTTTATGTACTTTTCCTCATTCAATGTCGGAATAATTATAGATAACATTTTATTTGAGATTGTATTTGTTAATTATTGTATTTGATTTCATTAATAAATTTGATTATTTCTTTGCTTAACTGAATTGGCGCTCTTAAAGTGACAAGATGGTCAACACCTGTTAAAATTACATCTCTTTTTACATTAAGATTGCGGGTTAGCTGCTCGTATGAATCATTCAGTTGTTCCATATCGTGCTCGCCATAAACCAATAAAACTGGTTTTTTAATTTTATTGAGATAGGGTATTAAGTTGATGTTCAGCATACTTTCAATTGTCCAGCCATACGCTACTTTTGGTGTTCCAATCATATCTAACAAAAACACTTTAATTCGTCCTGCTTTATGATGATTATAATAATGAATTAGAGGGTATTTTCTTCTGCTGAAAATCATGCCTAAAACACCAAAGAAATAAACAAAAAATAATTTTAAGATTGACCTAAACGGCTCTGCCCAAGGATGAATAAATATAGAAACCATTTTTCTTAACGGCGTGCCTATTAAGACTATTGCTTTTGAATCTGTCTTTCCAGCAATTTCATTATTCAAACATATCATAGCACCTAAACATTGTCCAACAAAAATGTAATCCTTAATATTTTCGTGCTTTAAAATCTGCCAGATATAATCCCCTTGACTTTCTATTGTGTAACATTTCCTGCCTATTGCTTTTTGTGAATTACCATGCCCAAGAAGGTCTATTATAATAAAAGGATAACCATGCTCGAACATATAATTCATATGACCGTTCCATACAGTATGGTTTCCTGTCAACCCATGCTGAAAAACTATAAATGGTTTTTTGTTGGTTTTAAATTTATTTGGAAGTTCAAGCTTATTTGTAAGTTTAGATTTATTTGTTGTCCCCCTAAATAATTTATAGAATAATTTATATCCCTGCGATGTTGTAAAATATTTCTCTTCAATTATGTTTATTTTTGTTTTCATTTTTAGTTTGTTGTGAGTTTATTTTATATTTTTATTAACTTGTTTGATTGAAAGGGATAACTCCAAATACTTGCTGCACCACAACATCGAATCATCGCATAAATAAAAAGGTGTTTTGTATACTGTGCCATCTGCATTATATACTTCTAGGAAATTATTATAAGTCTTTATTAATTCTTTGTACTTATTAAGGCATTGATTAAGATATGTCTTAAATAGTTTTCTATCAGTCATTGCAATAACATCCAAATAACACAGGCCAAGATGCATCCAAATTGTGTTTTCCTCATAATTCCTTGCAAATAGAGAAGGCAAGAATAGAAATTTCCCATAATTTGTATTTGAAGAGTATTTTAAAGGAAATGGATGGTCTAGTTTGTTTTCCTGAATTGCTTTTATTGAACTTTTAATCATATTTTTATCATCAAATATGCCGCACCAATAAGGAAATACATTTGCGTCTCCTGTTGGAATATCATTATCAAGGTCGTCTTTAAAATATCCTTTTTCCTCATTCCAGAAATGGGTTTTTATTAATGCAGGATAATTAAACTTCTTAAATGGATTTTCCAGC
Organism: Candidatus Woesearchaeota archaeon; assembly: GCA_018303325.1. Taxonomy (GTDB): domain Archaea; phylum Nanobdellota; class Nanobdellia; order Woesearchaeales; family DSVV01; genus JACQSP01. Next base: position 30,169 of record JAGVYH010000006.1, on the reverse strand, counting down.
TCTAAAACATCTGCTTCCCTGCTTATCATCGCCAGCATACAATTGTCATAACAGCTTGAATTCCTTACTGCATGATCTTTTATTGACGAGAAATATCCTTTTCTGGCAAGCCCTGTGTTTTTGTCGACAATGGTTTCGAAATATCTTCTGATTTCTTTCTCTAAAAAAGTTTTGTATTCAAGAACAAGTGCTTTTGTTTTTGCAATCTTTTTATCCCTTGCAATCTTTAATGAATAGAGCAAAAAAGCCAAACTGTCCGGAGCAATGTTGAAATAATCTGCGCATTTGCCGTCTTTTGTTATTGTTGTTGTAATCTTATCTTGTTCTGCATAAGTTTTTAGCGCAAATGAAAGTGTGGATTCTACTTCCTTTTTATATCCGAGTGCCAGCAGTGATTTAATGCAAATGCCGAAATCTCTGATATAAAAACATGCGAAATTACCTGCGCTGGCTTGAAAGAATTCACCATTAAAGCAGTTCTTTATAATTTGAGAACAGATTTCCTTTTCATTGCCTGAATAGGTTTTAACGGCTTTAATGCCTTTTATTCTGCGTTTGAACATGAAAAATGCTTCTTGTATCATTTCAGTTGTTTTATGCGGGATATCTATTTAAAGTTAACCTTTGGTAAATAACTTGTTCAAATTCTGTCGTAGCATTACAGACAGCAGAGATTAATATACTATTTAATGCATTTTATATATTACCTGTAAGCACAGAGTAATTTTTTAATAAATGTTAAGGAAGAATTATGTGCAATAAAATGACCTGCAAATATTGTAAATTCAAAGCAATAACAAAAGTAAGAGATTATGTTTATCAAGATAGATGTTACTGCCCTGTTTGTCTGAGAGAGCAAAAAGAATGAGACGGGTTAAGTTAGATGAGATCCTGTTTCTTAACCTCTTTTTTTCGTTCCCAACACGTATGTGGGACGCAGTCCCCCGTCCTATGAAAAGTTTAAGTTTTTTCGAAGAGTTTTCTCAGAAAATAAAATTCGTAAAAACAAACCAATAAATAAATTAATGAAACGGGTGGCTTCGCCTTGGAACGAAAAAACACAAAAAAACAAAAACGGACCAGGTGAAATTCGAAGAGCTTTTGGGCAAGCCAATCACAAAAACCTTCGGTTTTTGGGAAGTTACAAATCTTCGATTTGAAACTAACCTCGGAAAATACCTTCGGTGGTATTTCACTGCGTTCAATACCACTTTCATAACAATAGAAATAATAATGATAATAATAGTGTAAAAACGGACCAGGTGAGATTCGAACTCACGATCTACAACTTAGGAGGCTGTCGCCTTATCCAAGCTAGGCCACTGGTCCATATTTAATGTGAAAAACATTTAGTGATATATATAGATTTTCAAGAATTCTAATCCAAAAGTTATAAATATATGTTGTGAGATTAAGTATATCCATGGAATTAATGTCTTTCAGTGTAATCATAGACATTAATAATTGAATATCATAAAAACGTGAGGTGCGAACATGAAAAAATTATTAACTTTAATCTTTGTTGTAATAGTTACAATTTTCTTAATAGGATTAGCAGGCTGTGCAAAATCAAAAGTTAAGCCAGAAACTACACCAACAATAGAAACAATACCTGATGCCCAACTTGTGAAAGAACTGCCAGAAACACAGCAAACATCTGATGCAACAAAAGACATAAAAGAAATAGAACAGGATGTTAATAATAACGACTTGGATAATTTAGATAAAGATTTAAATGAATTGAGTTGGTAGAAAAAAGTGTAATCTATATTTTTTATTCTATGCTTGCAGTAGTTTGGGGTTCCTTTTTGTATATGGTCACTCCCACGATTTAGTTTTTTATGTTTGCACCAACCTCATAATAATTAAGAGGATGAGCAATCATATATTTAGTTTGTTCTGGTGTTAGGTTTGTTAATATGTTCTCCAACCTTCGTAAGACATGATTTCGGCCTGTTAAATCTAATTTTTCATCTGCCATTAAGTTAAGCCTTTCATGATCTAATTTTCTTATTGCGTCCACTAAACCATTATGTAAAGGATTAGTAGACTTACTTAAAGAAACAATTTCTGGCGAATAATCTGGAAAAATTATTTGTATGTGGCCAATATACATCCCCTTTCTCCATTCAATCATCACGTCAATTGGTGTAGGGTGAAGATAAGGATGCATAGAAGTTAATGATCTCAAAAAATGTTTTGCTACATTTTCCCAATTAGGCTGTATCATGTTATCACAGTTAAATTATATTAAAATTAAATAAAAAAAAGGAAAAACAAAAAACTTAAACAGTTCTCTTTCTGTTTTCTTTCTTTCTCCAGAATACTGCATGTTTGCTTGGTCTTAATTTCTCTGCGCCAATACCTTTATGGCGTAATCCTCTGCTCTTCTTTTCTGCAGATGTTAATCCTCTAAAGACTCTTGCCCTATTCTGCGGCTCACAAATCCAATTAATATGAGGATCGCTTTTAATTACAGGATGGTTCTTGTCAACCAGAATGATCTCATACCAATAGTATTCACCGTCTTGAGCAACCCAATAGCTGTTTAAGACTTCGCAGTTAACATAATGCTTTGCTGCTCTTTGCTCAGCAACAACCTGATAATTTATCTTGACGTCTTTTCTTCTTGTGTAAGTTTTAGGCCTTCTGCCACCTGCTGGCTTTGCCCTCATTCTTCCTCCTCTTGGTAAACGCTGCCTTACAATAATAAAACCTGGCTTTGCTTTATAACCAAGGGATCTTGCTCTGTCAAGCCTTGTAGGATATTCCAGTCTAATTGTAGCTGGTTCTCTTCTCCATAAGAAAATCCTACGTTTATAAACATCTCCTAAAGAAGATTCTGGCTTTTTCCAAATTTGCCTAATATATTTGTACATTGACATGTTTTCACTTCCGTTGTTTTAATTATTCTATTTGATTATAGATTCAGGCAAGTGACTACCCACATCTCTATAACTGGATTGAATAAAGGATGTATTTAAAAAGTTAACGAAAATTTGCGGCAATTTACATAAAAAGAAAATTATATATATAAGTAAACACATGGATTGTTCATATAATAATAAATTTGATATAATATGCAAAAAAGGATTATTCGCTGGTAATTAAAAATGATGTGTACGTCTTAAAGTGTGTGTATGAAAAATTTTGTCTATTAAAAAAGGGAGAGGTGTCGGTTATGAAAAGTAAGTTGTTTCTTTTTTTTCTGTTAATCACATGGCTGTTTATTGCTCCAGTTATTGTTTCTATAGTTAATGTCAGCGCCGTATATGGAGAAACAGGTGATTCAGGCACATTAACAGATACAGATACTTCAGCTGACACATTTAATGTTCAAATTGACACTGTTGTTAATGATATCTATCCCACCCAAACAGCAAAGTTTTTGATAACTATCAATAACACCTTAGCACAGGAAGATGAATTTAAATTTAATTTTGGGGCAATACCTAAATGGAGCTTTACTACTGATCCTGCGTCTTATCTTTCAGGGGTTAATGTTGGTGCCGGCAAAACAATAACTTTTCCTTTATCCATAACCCCAAGCAGCGATGCATTGGGATTTGGCCTTCAAAACTTCAAAGTTATGTTCAATTCGAAAAAAACAGGCATTTCTAAAGAAGCATCATTTATGATATTTTACAGAAATCCAACGCCACCTGTTACCAAATACCAGCCAACAGTTGCATTTAATTTTGATATTCCTGAAAAGATTGATCCAAGGCAGCCAGTTACATTAAAGGTTCTGCTGGATAATAAAAATCCTCTTGCTCTTTCAGATGTTTTAATAACAATAAGAAGCGATTTATACAATATAGACAGAATAGTGTCTCTTGCTTCGCTTGAGAAAAAAACAGAGTTGTTTACTGTTAATTACAATCCAACACAGCCACCAAAAGAAGATACAATCACAGTCAAGATAAAAGTTGGCGATGTTGAGTTTACACCAGCGACTAAACAAATTGAGATTATTGAATACACAGACATACCTGAGAAGAAGGATGAAACCAGCTCTTTCTTCAAATGGATATTAAGTTATACTTATACAAATAATGGGAATGTAAAAGAGACAAAAGAAGTCAAGGTTCCAACTTCCCTGTTTATGCTTCCTTTTATGAAAACATCGCCGAAAGCAGCGCTGGTTAAAGACGATAATGGAAGATCTTTCTCTTGGAACATTGAATTAGAGTCTCAAGAGTCAAAGACAGTTTTAGTAACAAAAAATTACAGGCCATTGATTTATATAATTCTCCTTATCATTATTGGAATAGTTTTATATTATATATTCAGAAGCCCTATTGTGATTAAAAAAGAAACAAAGATAATGAATGTTGATAATCAGGGCATATCTGATGTTAAAATATTGCTCCATCTGAAAAACAGAACTAATAAATCAGTTGAAGATGTAAAACTTGTTGACAGAATTCCCCAAATGGGCATGCTCGACACAGAGTTTTCAGTAGGCACACTGCATCCATCGAAAGTAATAAAGCACGAACACAAAGGCACTATTATCAGGTGGGACATACCTACATTAGAGCCATTCGAGGAAAGAATAATCTCTTATACAATCCAGTCAAAATTAAAGATTATTGGCGGGTTTTCACTGCCTCAGGCAGTTGTTAAATTCAAAGGCAAAGGAGAAAGTGTTAAAAGGACTTTGTCCAATAAGATTACGGCGAAGTGAGGGATTGTGGTTTGATTTTACTTTTTTACTGTTTATTTTATGATGTAAAAAAACCATATTTTTCTAGATTATACATAAATTACCACAAAATATAAAAACACTCCTCGAAAACAGACATTATACCCTCGCATAGCTCAATGGTAGAGCGTTCGGCTGTAGATGGTGCTTTGAATTGCAATTTACTTGCTTGAATGAAAAGTACCCAGCCAATACCGAAAGGTTGGCGGTTCGAGTCCGCCTGCGGGGACTCTTTTTTAATAATTTACAATTTAATAAGTTATTTAAAGAGAAAAAATGAATAAAGTATGAACAAAAAATAATATAAATAATAATTAAAGGTGATATCGATGAAAGTATCTGTTGATAAAAACGCTTGCATTGGATGCGGAGCCTGCGCTGCAATCTGCCCAGAATATTTTGAGATGGGCGACGATACAAAGGCAGATGTAAAGAAAGGAAAAGAAAAAGTTGGGAAGGCAGACGAGAAAAAAGTAAAAGAAGCTGTAGATGGCTGCCCTGTTAACGCAATAAAAGTGCAGTAAATTTTATGTTTTACATATTTAGGTTCAGTATAATCAAACGGAGAGTGAAATTATGGCTGGTAAACAAAAAAAAGAAGCTAAAACAGTAAAGATTAACGAGAATACTAAAACAATAGATATCAACAAGAATACCAAAACGATAAAGGTTAACAAGAATATGACTTTTGCTGATGTTCTGACTAAATATCCTGAATCATGGGAAGTTATGCAAAACTGCGGATTGCATTGTATTGGCTGCCACGGCGCTGCTTTTGAGACAATTGAACAGGGCAGCCTGATGCACGGCATGAGCGAAAAAGACGTCGATAAGATGGTTGATGATATTAACAAGAAGATTGGTGGATCTGGGAGTACAAACACAAAAAAGAAGGAAACAGTAAAAAGGAAGTGATTATATCAACCCAAAAATTTATTAATATCCTTATTCTTAATCTTTTTTATGAGTAAACATAAGATAAATAAACTTTTATTCGGCACAGCAGGCGTGCCTTTATCAACGCCAGAACGAAACATTTCTAATGGTATTGTTCACGTTAGAAAGCTAGGTTTAGATGCAATGGAGCTTGAGTTTGTCAGGCAGGTGAATATTTCTAAAGAAAAAGCTCCGCAAGTAAAAGAAATTGCTGCCAAAAATAATGTTGTTCTAACTTGCCACGGCCAATATTTTATAAATCTAAACAGTCTGGAAACTGAAAAAGTTAATGCGTCTGTCCAGCGCATTTTAAACGCTGCAAGGATCGCATGGCTCTGCGGAGGGTACAGCTTAACTTTTCATGCAGCTTATAATATGGAAATGCCGCCAGAAAAAGTTTATGAAAAAGTCAAGAAAGAAATGCAGGATATTATGAAAACTCTGAAAAACGAAGGCAATGAAATTTGGATAAGGCCAGAAACAACAGGAAAAGGAACACAATGGGGAACTTTTCAGGAGATTGTTAAATTGTCGCAGGAAATTGAGCAGGTTCTTCCGTGCATTGACTTTAGTCATGTGCATGCAAGAAATGCAGGACCTGAACTAAATGCCAGCAAATATAATAATTACAAAGAATTTTCTGAAATTTTGAGTTACGTCGAAAAACATTTAGGAAAAGAGGCATTAAATAATATGCATATTCATGTTTCTGGAATAGAATATGGGCAAAAGGGTGAGAAGAATCATTTAAATCTGCCTGACAGCGACATGAAATATAAAGAATTGGTTAGGGCATTTAAAGACTACAAAATAAAGGGTGTTGTTATTTCAGAAAGTTGTAAGTTGGAAAGCAAAGCTTTCTAACTTCTCAGGAATCTCTGATTCCCGAGATATATACTAAATGGAATTAGTTTTCGAACAAACTAATTCCATTTATATATACAAAAGTCCTTGTTTTTTGTTCGGAAGCTAAGGACTTTTAGTATACAAAAGTGCAAAATAATGTTCGATTATTTTGCACTTTTAGTATATTTATGCAGAAAGAGTATGAAAAATGAAGCAGATTAATAAGATTAACATAAATCCAAACAAAGAATTATTCATCTGGGGGCCGATTGACGCTAGACCTGTTTATCCTGATATTTGGTACAGCGCTTTAACTCAATTTGGAAAACGTTTTGTGGCTTGGCCGTCTTTTCTTATGTGGGTTCATGAAGAAAAGATTACATTTATTTGTGATTACAAACAGCTTCGTGACATAGGCGAGGAGAATTTTAAGAAATTTATTTTAGCAGATAACGAATTTAGAAAAAATTATAATGAATGGCAGACAATTATTAAAGAATTTCTTAAGTATACTGTAGAAAAGAGTAAAACAAAAATAGAAAACATGAATAAAGCAGAATTAAGAGATGTTTTTAACTGCTTTTTTTCAATTTACCAAAAATTTTGGGTGATTGGATTATTGCCTGAGCTTAGCAACTGGGGCGGAGAGCAGATGCTAAGAAAAGAACTCAGCAAAAAAATAAAAAATGAAAAAGAGTTTTCTTTTGTCCTTGAAAGGTTATCTGCTCCTGAAGATTATTCATTTTATCAGGAAGAAGAATTGGATTTGCTTAAAATTAAGAGATTTGAAAACAACAAGAAAGAATTTGACAAAAAACTAGCAGAGCACCGGCAGAAATTTTTCTGGCTCCTGAACAGTTATCACCATACAAAAATATTGTCTGTGGAGCATTTTAAAAAAGAGCTTAGCGCTTTATCTGTGAAAGAAGCACCAGGCAAATTGATGAAAATAACTGCTTTAAAAGAAAATATATTAAAGGAAAAGAAAAAATTAATTGAAACCTACAGCCTTTCTAAAGATGTCGAGAAGATTATGCACAGATTAGCTTTCTGTATCTGGTGGCAGGACAACAGAAAAAAGCATATTTTTATTGCTAATCATTTTATAGATGAGTTATTAGAAAAGGTTTCTGAGATATACAATATTCCTTTTGACGACCTGCATTACTACAGGTTTGAAGATTTGACAGAATTGCTGAATAATCATAAATTAGTCCATTCATCAGAAATTAAGACAAGAAAAGATTATCATATGAGAAATTATTATAATGAGGAGAATATTAACAAATTCTTTTCTGGCGAAGAAGTCGAAGAAATCATTAAGCCTTTTGTAGATATTAAGATTGACAAGAATCTGAAGGAATTCAAAGGCATATCTGTAAGCATTGGGAACAAGAGTAGAATTAAAGGAACAGTTAAACTTGTTAAATCTGGTAAAGAAATCAGCAAAATAAACAAAGGGGATGTTCTTGTTACGCCTATGACAGCGCCGGATTATGTCGTCGGCATGAGAAAAGCAATTGCAATAATAACTGACGAAGGCGGTATGACATGCCATGCTGCAATTGTTTCTAGAGAATTAGGCATTCCTTGCATTGTAGGCACAAAAATTGCAACAAAACTCGGGAATCAGAGATTCCTGAGAAGTTAGAAAGCTTTGCTTTCCAACTTACAAAAGTGATTAATTTGTTCGAAAATTAATCACTTTTAGTATATCCTTAATGAAGTGTGTATTACGAGGTAACTCAAATGGAACAAATAGAATATTCAGATTTTAAAAAATTAGAGATAAGAGTTGGGAAAATCGTGAAAGTAGAAAGGATCCATAGAACAGAAAAATTATACAAGCTGCAAGTTGATGTTGGGAGTGAAAAAACAAGGCAGATTGTTACTAGTTTAGTTCCGTATTATAAAGAAGAAGGGCTAATAAACCAAAAGATTGTTGTACTGGTAAATTTGAAACCAACTAAATTTGCCGGCGAACTTTCAGAAGGAATGCTGCTCTGCGCTGAAAAAGAAGATGGAACAGAATGTGTTTTATTAACAACAGAGAAAGAGATTGATACTGGAACTAGAATTACATAAGTTGAAGCGAAAATATTGAAACGCAAATCAAAAAACCAGTATCAAATTCGTCGATATATACTAAATGGAATTAGTTTCCGAACAAATTAATTCCATTTAGTATATACAAAAGTCCTTGTTTTTTGTTCGGAAGCTAAGGACTTTTAGTATAATTACAAATGGTGGAAAAATGAAGATATTTGATTTAACAATGATGATTGATGAACAGACACCTGTTTTTCCTGATAGCTTAAAACAAGAAATCAAACAAACTGCTACAATTGAAAAAGATGGATGGAACGAGAAAAGGATTAGTTTTAGTTCTCATTTTTCCACACATATTGATGCACCTTTTCATATGCTAAAAGAAGGGAAAAAACTTACAGATTTTAAGATGGATAAATTTATTGGCGAGGGAATTGTGATAGATACTAAGAATAATCCTGAACCAAGCTTAGACGAGGTTAAACAGAATGATATTGTGTTTTTCTATACAGAACATACAAAGAAAGCAGGTTCAGAAGAATTTTTCAAGAATAATCCAACTATAAGTAAACTCCTTGCACAGAGATTGATAGATAAAAAAGTCAAAATAGTTGGTTTAGATTCTTTTACGCCAGATAATGCGCCGTTTGAAATCCACAAATTATTTTTCAAACATGATATATTAATTGTAGAAAATCTGGTTAATCTGGAAAAATTAATAGGAAAAAGGTTTAAATGCTATATTCTACCATTGAAGATTAAAGATGCAGATGGAGCACCATGCAGGGTAATTGGGATAATTGATGAATAGCAAAGTGTATTCTTTTAGATAAGAACTGTTTTTGCTAACGCTATGATTCTTTTGTCTTTATATTGTGTCTATCATGTGTTTTACCCTCTACATTGAGATTTTAAAAAATAGAGGGTAAAACGTAAAAATAAGTTATCATAATAATGAGTATTATTAATTATAACGTCTATTCTGTGAGATGTGTGTTTTTTATACTTCTTACCCTTTATATTCAAATTTACAAAAATAAAGGGTAAAATATATATATAAGTTGATGTTATATACTTAGAATGGTATATATATACAAGAAAATTGTTGGAAAAAAGGCATATTATTACTTAAGAGCCTCTGTTAAAAGAAAGAATAAATTAATCACAAAGGATATAATGTATTTAGGGGATGATATAAACACAGTTAAGGATAAACTAAAAAAAATTCCATCAAAATATTATAATGATATTAAAAAAGCATACCGCACAATAAACAGATTTATAGAAACAAACATTTATTTAGAAAAAATAAAAGGCTTAAAACTAAAAAAAGACAGTTATTTAAGTAAAGAAGCGTTAGAATACATTGAGTCTTGCAAACTGCATTGGGATAATCAGTTCTACAAATTAGATGAGCTTACTAAAAAAGAGATATTAAAAAATTTTATTATTGAATTCGCATTTAATACAGCTTCTTTAGAAGGCAATACAATTACATTAAAACAGGCTCAAGATTTATTAATTGAGAACATTACGCCAAAAGATAAAAGCTTAAGGGAAGTTTATGACTTACAAAACACAGAGAAAGTTTTTTTCAGATTATTTGACGAACTTAACAAAGTTAACAAAGATATAAATCATGAGTTTATTTGTGAGATACATGATTCTCTTATGAATAATATTGACGTAAGAAAAGGATACAGAACCATTGACGTGAGAGTATTCAGGGCAAATTTTGAGTCAACACCAGCGCCGTACGTTAAAGCTGATATGGAGCTATTATTAAAGTGGTACAAAGAGAATGAACATAAGCTGCACCCTTTTGCTTTAGCAATTATTTTTCATCATAAATTTGAGAAGATTCATCCATTTATGGACGGCAATGGCAGAACAGGTAGAATGTTGCTTAATTTAATTCTTCTGAAAAAAGGAAATCCTCCTTTAATAATCAAAAAGAAAAATAGAATAATGTACCTAAACAAATTAAATAAGGCAGACAAGTGTAAACTTACAACTTCAACAGCAGCTTATTATTCGGATTTAATTGATTTTTGTGCCTTTGAAATGTATAATAGTTATTGGAATTTATTTTTGTGAATTTTATGGAATTTATTTGGGGAAAGTTTATTCATCCCAGCGCTTTTTTCATCTGCCTGTAAAAGCTTTGTCCATTCTGCAAACATGGTGTTCCTAACAATGCTTCTGCGATTGTTTGCCCAATGTCTGCCTCTGATGTCCTTGTTTTGAGATTCGCCATTCTATCTATAGATGTATATGTCATTCGACAAGAACCATTTGGGTCATGATAAGAAAATAAACCATTCACCTGTGGATGAAAAACAAACAAAGGAACATATTCTCGTGTATGATCTGAACCAACATATGTTGGGTCATTTCCATGGTCAGCTGTGATGATTAATAAATCATTCATTCCTATTCTTTCAAAGAATATAGGCAGCATTGCATCAACTTCTCTCAATGCTCTGTAAAAACCAACTGAATCTCGTCTATGTCCATAACTCTGGTCAAAATGAAGAAGGTTTGAGAAAATTAATCCTTGCTTATACTTATCCATTGCTGATAGTGTTCTTCCCATTAATTCAATATTAGAGTCTTTTCCTTTCTCGTCAACAACACTAAATCCTCTGTTGTCAAAAAGCGAAGCAACCTTTCCTATTCCTATTGTTGGTATGCCGGCTTCATGAAGCCTGTCGACAAGTGTTGGCTCAGGCGGCGCAAGAGGAAAATCATGTCTGTTAGATGTTCTTTCCAGATGCTCATGATCATTGCCAGTATAAGGTCTGGAGATAATTCTTGCAACACCATATTTTTTTCCTAGCTCTGTGTTGCTGCCTAATAAATTTCTAATTTTTGCGCATATTGCATTCAATAATTTTGGTGGAAGAATTTCTTCGCTTGCAGCTACCTGCAATACACTGTCTGCAGACGTGTACACAATAAGTTTTCCTGTTTCTGCATGGGGTTTATGATATAATTTTATAACATCTGTTCCTGAAATAGGAATGTTTGCTTTCTCTATTATTCCTTTTAGCTTATAATCATCTGTTAAACATTTGCAAGTTTCTGGTGTTATTCCCAGATTTTTCGTTTCTTCTCTATAATCTGCGTTGATTATTGCGCCAATAACCTCGTCAGGAAAACCATCTGGAAATAAAGCAGCACCTTTAGAAATTATTCCCATCATTTCCCAATGCAGGAACACAGTGTCTTTTGCTCCTGAAGCTTCAAGTGCTTTGCCATAGAAGCATATAGGTGAATATGTTGGCCTCATGTTTGCAATACCTTCTCCTTTAACAAAATTGAGAATACTGCCTAAACCCATTCTCTCAAAATTTGGCAAATCAAACCCGCCAACTTTCATTGCAAGGTTTTGCAATGTGGCTGCGCTTTTGTCAGAAACAGGTTTACCGTCTTCACCTCTTTGGAAATATTGATCTGCATCTGGCTGTGCGCCAATACCAACGCCGTCGAGAACCATTAAAATTACTCTGTTTATGTTCATGTTTTCACCTTGTGTGGTTTTCTATATTTCTATACACTTTGTATAATCTTTCTATAAATTAAATATAAGGTAAGGGAACATATTCCACTTTAAAAATGTTAAGAAAATTATAGCATTCTTGCATAGATTAGTTACAAATATCCACAGATTATTTACATATCTCTTTAGTTGCGCTAGCCCCAATTCTAAAAAGGTCTTTGTAATCATCTCTAAGTTTGTATTCGCTGGTTTGTTCGTCTCTTATTAAACATCCAGCTGCAACCATCATTTTCAGTGCTGTTTCTCTGTCTTTTACGCCGCCTGCTGCTTTTATGCCGACAACATATTTATAATTATCATCCTGATTGGTTGTGTCACTAGGTGTGTCTCCATGTCTTGTTACTTTTGTTACTTCGTCAATCGCCTGCCTCATTAAATAAACATCTTCGATTGCTGCACCAACTGCTGTGTCAACCATTCCTTTGCCATAATCTTTTTTAGGAACATGTCCTTTTGCAGGCGTGCCAAAACCAGTCGATGTCTTGACGAATACTTTTAGTCCTGAATGGTTTCTAGTGGGTAAATAATTTTTAGCTAGTTTTGCTACTGTTTGTGTAGCGTAAACAATTTCTTCAGACGTTAAGTAGCAGTTTTCTAATATTACTTTTAATACAACATCGTTTTTTTTGTGGTTTGAGGTATATTCCCAGAGATGAAACATTACCCTGTCAATATCCTCTTTAAATCTTTTAGTATCTTTATCTTTCAAATACCCAACATTAATAACCATATCAACTTCATCTGCTCTTATTTTGACTGCATCAACTGCAGAATAAGATTTTATATGACTTGTTGCAGCACCGAGAGGGAATCCGATAACGCAGCAAACCTTTACTTTTGAAGTTAAATCATACAATATATCTGCTGCATCCCTGATCCTTCCTTCATTGACGCAAACAGATGCTGTTTCTAGAGCATGCGCCTCTTTTGCAAGCTTTTCTATATCTTTTAGTGATGCAAATGCACTTAACTGTGTATGGTCAACTAAGCCAGCAAGCATTTTTCCAGTAACTAATTTATCTGCTGCAGAAAATTGTTCTGATGTAACAATTGTGTTTGCATTTATGTTTCCTGCTGCAATCTCTCTTGAGATTCTTCCTGCTTCTGTGCCAATTATTAGTGTGTCTAATCCCGCTAATTCTGCCATAGCTCTCAAGAGCTTTGTGAGCCATGTATATACTTTTTTCATGTATAATGTATATTTGTACATTTTCATGTATTTTTGGTAAACTTTATAAATTCAATATTATTTTTGATGTTTTTGAGGTATATGTTTAGGGGCAGGCCATATTTATTAATATTTAGGTTAGTAGTTTGTCGCAGGTCGTTTGTCGTTTAACGAACGACTAACGACAAACGACTTACGACTAACAAATAAGGAACAATTCATATGAAACGAAAACTAGTTCAGCATGGAAATACTTCTCTTACAGTTTCACTGCCAAAGAAATGGACAGATAAGTTTAACCTGAAAAAGGGCGATGAAATTGAGATTGTAGAAAAAGATGACAAACTATTTTTGTATCTGCAAACAGGAAATATCAGCGAGAATCCATTTAAAAAAGGTGTTCTTGATGTTTCAAAAACAGGTGTTTTAACGAGAAGGAGCTTTGATGCTATGTATAAAGCTGGATATGATGAGATTGAAGTTATTTACACTCATCCCGAACAATTGAAAGATGTGAAAACTGCGATAGACAATGAAGCAATGGCTTTTGAAATAGTTAGGCAAGAAAAAAACAAATGTGTTGTCAGAAGCATTTCAGAGGCAGACCCAAAAGAGTTTGATTCTTTGCTGAGAAGAACCTTGCTGCTGTTAAAAGTTATGGGTGAAGATTTGCTGACTGCCTTGAAAAACAATGATTACAACACAATCTCCACAATAAAAGACCTTGAAAAAACCAATAATAAATTTACTCATTTTTGCAGAAGAGCTTTGGTAAAAAATGGATATAAAGAATATAATAAAACTGTTTTCATGTACACTATCGTTGAGCAGCTGGAGAAATGCGCTGATGAATTCAAATTTTTATGCGACTTTTTGACAGGTGACGAGAATAAAAGATATGAAGAGAATAAAAAACAAGGAGAAAATAAGAAATTAAAGATAAGCACAGATACATTCCTGCTTTTTGAGGATGTGAATAAAAGTATTGCAATGTTTAATGACCTATTCTTTAATTTTAGCATGGAGAAGGCAAAAGAATTTGGCGCACAAAGAAAAAAAGTCATGAAAGAAGGGTTTGAGCTCTTAAAGAAAAAGAAAGACAATGAAAAGGTTGTTGTGCATTACTTGATTAATATTGAGAGCATGGTGTTTGAGATGTTTGGGCCGTATATGGCGCTGGTTTTGTAATTATCTTTTTTCTTTTTCAGTATTTTTTTTAGTTCCTGGGCGAAGCCACACGTCTCATGAATAGTCAGATGGTTTGATGGTAACGCCTTGTTTTCGTCGTACCTTCAGACCATCAAACCATATTACCATCTTACCTTTATTCGTGAACGGTGGACTGCGTCCCACAAACGGATTGTGAGCAGAAAAAAGTGTGAGAATTAATAAACTTACAAATATACTTACTCATTCACTAAACCCAAGCGTTGACTCTAAATTGTGAATAGAACTAGAACTTGTTCCTAAATTACCCAAATTATCGCCAGAAACAATTCCTTGAGAAGAACCATAAGAATCATCTCTCATTATGCTTTCTCCTTCTATGCTTTCTCCTTCTATGCTTCTTCCCATTGTGCTCTCTCCCTCTGTGCTTCCTCTTATTATGCTTCCACCCATTGTGCTTTTTCTTTCTGTTTTCTTATGTCCTTTATGTTCAAAATAAGTCATGCATCTTGCTTCAACTGTTTTGATAATATAAACTAAATCTTCTTTATCAACATTATACTCCTGCCCTAAAATATCTTTAAATTTCTGTATATAACTCATGCTTCTTCTGATATGATGCTCAACATCTGCTGTTCTTTCTTCAGATGCTCTTCCATATTCAACTGCCCTTAATATGTTTCCTGCGAGCAAAAGGTTTCTATGCACGCTTGCCGGGATAAACCCTCTTTTGTATCCGCACCTTTTGTCTGTTACTTCTCCAAACTCATGCTCGTCTAAGTTCATTGCCAACATGCACTCATTCAGCATCTGCTCTTCTCCTTTTTCAGTTAATCCTAAACCATAAGTATGAATAAGTATTGAGTCGTCAAGCTGCGCCGCATCATAGGTGATATTATTAAAATCAAATACAATCACTCTGTTGTTCCCATTGTTTGCTACTTTGTCGTCTGCTTTTCCACTGCTGTCTTTATTGTCACTTGTAAAATGTTCACTACCCTCAACAGCAAAATTTGCGCCGTAACTGTCTTTTAACCATGATTTATATTTTTCAGGGATTGCGCTAAGCGCTTTTCCTATCGTTCTCGTATAAGCAGCCCTGAACATTTCATCATCAAAACCGAACGCGCGCATTACCCTGAATGCATGATATTGCTCATTAACTTCACGCTCAGAATATTTTCCTTTGAAATACTCCAACACTTTTTTAATTCTTCTTTCTTCAAGATAAGCTTTGTCTTCATGGCTCAATATTGAGGATAACACTTGGTTTATCATAACTTTTTGGGAGATAGCATCCGCTAAATAGCGTATATACCTGTTTAAGTCAAGATTTGGATTTTGTGCAAATTCCTGCATATATCTCTGCGCATATTCAACAAGTGTCTGTCCAGAATATTCGACGACAATCTCCCTGCCGTTAACTGCCAATGGCTTGGCAACATTGAAAAGGTTTACGCTTCTAAGCTCATTATAGATTTTATATTCAATTTTTGTAATTCTTTCATCATCATTTATTTTGGTGACAATAACTCTCCGCCCTTTTTTAGATTTGCCGTCGTGATTCACCGTAATAGAATGTTTTGCAACACCAACTGAGCCAAACCCTGCGAGAGACTGTGTGTGGAATGTAATTTTTGTTTCTTTTCCCTTGTCGTCAACAAAAGTTAATCCAATTGTGCCATCATTTTTATCATCCGAACGCACTTCCTGCAGATTTCTCGAATAAACTTCTCTTAAAAATTCCTGATTGCCTTTTTTTGGATTGATTTTTCTGTAAATCATGTGTGCATATGCGTATTCTTTCTTCTCGATAAATGCAACTGCTTCTTCCTTAAGCTTGGAAACAATTTTAGCAAAATTCCCTTCAATATCTATATCTTCATTACACATCTCATCTATGCAGAGAACATCTTCATTATCCCTTAGAATAGATATATTGGAAAAATTCGGCCAGAAATCTCTCAGCCATGGAAATAACGGCTCATTTCTCGACAACAAATATTTTCCGCCAGCTAGCAATATATCCTCGTCGTAAAATCTGCTTGCATATTCCATTATCTTCTCAAATATTTCCTCGCCCATTTCCTCATTTGCTTTTGTTTTTTCCTCTACATATTTTGAAAATTGAAATTTTGAGTTGTATTTCATATTTATTATTTCCCTAGAGAAAAGGTTTTCATTATCACATATATTTTCTGAAAACCATTCTGACAGCATTGTCCTATGGCCACTAATAAGCCCCCTTAGGAGTGTGCAGCTTCTAACCAAGTTTAATATTTTTGTTTTAGAAAGATGTTTTTTATTTGAACCAGCTAAATCATCAAGCATTTTTGAAGCTAAGCCAAAATAATCAACTTTCTCATCAATGGCTGCAAAATGCCGCCTTGCTGATGCAATATCATACCTTTCAAGATGCGCCTGTGCGTATCTTCTTTGATTTTCATGATAATAAACATAATCTCCGAGAAATGCACCACCCCAAGTGTGATATATTCTGCGAGCATCATCATTGGTATCATGATTGATGTCATGGGTTGTGTCATGATTGACATCATGGTTGGTATCACCATGCTGATTATCTTTATTCCTTGCTCTAAACCTATTGCTTTCCTCAGCCCTATCAATTGCACTTTTAAATCCATTTGGATTTGCAGCATCTTTATCAGCAATTGGCTTGAATAGCTCAATAAATCTTTGCTGCCAATAAGTTAATTGCTCTTTGGTTGATGTTTTCGATTGCGTAGTAATATCCCATAATACACGAATTGGAGTATTATAATTTGAGAGTTGCTTAACCGGCTCATTAGGGAGACAGAAATACCTGCCTAAGATATTGCTTGCATACATTTCTGCCATTAATAATTTGTTTGGATGGCCATATGTCTGTTTTGCTATTGCTTCCAGAACGCAATAATCTAATTCAGAATCACCTAACACACCCAATAATGGCGATAAAACCATCATATAATCAAAGTTACTTAGGTCGTATGTTTCTTTCTCAAAGACTTCAGGCAGCTTTTTTAATACGTGATCTTTTATAATATCATTAATTACTACACTTCTTATTTTCTCTATTAAAGAATCTACTGCGTCATCACTCTCTCCTTCTTTCTTTTCAATTGTTTTCATCGCATTCCATGAGAACAAAAGTGTTTTTACTAAATCTAAATCTTTACTATCCCAAACATCAGCCTCAAAAAGATTTCTGGCAGCACCATGATATACCTTATTCCATTCATGCTTCTCAATAATTCTATTCTGCTGAAAGATGTCCAAATATACACTAACCATTTCTTTTAATGCTTCTCTGTCATGAGTAAGATAACAGAAATAGATATAAGAATGAACATAATGTGTGAATATCAATGGTGACATTGTAATTTGTTTGCACAGCTTTTTGTACTCTTCAACAAGCAATCTTTTTTTGAATTCATATCTTTCTTCAAGCCTATAATCAGGTGTCATGTGCATAAGGAAATCAATGCCGGTATTCAGCTCATGAAAAAAATCAATTATCTTGTCGTCAGTAGACACTCTTTCAGGGTCAAATGCCTTGCCATATATAATTGGAGGCCACATCCCTTCCCAATGTTTTAACCTATGTTCAAGCTTTTCTTTTTGCCGCCTTAATGCAACCTCTGCGCCTTCTACCAATATACCATTTAGAATTTTCTCTGGAATTTTTGAGAAAAGGCCCTCATCATCAGCTTTGAAGCCATATCCAAACCGCCTGCTTCTCATATCATTTATGAAATCCCTACTGGCATTATAACAAAAATCACCATCGACATTACCACTATTTAACTCTGGTGTCGACGGCAAATCTTGGAATATATCCCTGTGTTTTACTTTTTCATAGAAATATTCTAAGACTTCAAATGGGAGATGAGTTACTCTTTGAAATTCTTTTATTTCTTGTAAGATTTCTTCATTAGATGTTGAAAGCGCTAATCGAGATGAAAAAACATGCAGGAATTTTGCCACTTCATGCTCTTTGTCTGAGAATAAATTGTAAAAACCCATTCTCTCGTCGAATACAGCTTCGTCATTAGCCATATGAAAAGTCCATGTATGTTTAGGGTCTATTTTTTTCTTGGTAGATTTAACAAATACCCCTTCATCATTAAGTGAATATTCAAATGTAGTGTCAGGAAACAGGAAATAAACCAATTTTTTGCCTGCATTCGCAACACTTCTTTCACTGTCTTGGTGTTCATTAGAGATCATATAGGCGCATTCGCTCATTGTCTTGCTGGAAAAACCACTGGTTGACAGAAGGTTATTCTCCAATCTTGCATCATCTGGGATCATGTGCCACAATCTTTCTAAGACTACAGAATCTATGCTGGGTGATGTGTTAGGTGCTATGCTGGGTGTTATGTTGGGTGTTATGTTGAGTGTTATGTTGGGTGTTATGTTGGGTGTTATGTTGGGTGTTATGTTGGGTGTTATGTCAGATTCTGTTGTCTGGTCTTGAAATGTTAAGTCTAGTTTCTCTTCCTGTTTCTGCGATTTAACCATTATATATTATACCCCCCTAAAACACAGGAAAGAAACGAGGTTTCATTTATAAAGGTTATATTAATTATTCCATTCTAATCTTTCTTTTGTCCACTGGCTTAAAACCCTTATAACCACAAAGAATTAAGTTATTATGTGTTTTAGAACATCTCACTGGACAAGTCGGCGTAAGGTTTATATAGTTCTGTTTCCTCTGCTTTATGAATGGAAATAAATAATGCGTTGGTTGTCTTTCAAGGAAAGAAAATTAGAAGGACTTGGTTTAATGAAGAGTGGTGGTTTGTAATCGAAGATATTGTCTTTGTACTAACTGATTCTAGTGATCCTAAACAATATATCCAAAAGATGAAACAAAGAGATGAAGAGCTAGATAAAGGATGGGTACAAATTGTACATACCCTTTCTGTAAATACATCTGGTGGTAATCAAAATATGAACTGTGTAAATACAGAAGGGGCATTCAGAATTATTCAATCAATTCCTTCACCAAAAGCAGAACCTTTCAAACTTTGGCTAGCTCAAGTTGGTTATGAGCGTGTCCAAGAAATACAAAATCCTGAACTAGCCCAAAAACGCATGAAGGAAATCTACAAAGCTAAAGGATATTCTGAAGATTGGATTGAGAAAAGAGTTAGAGGTATCGCGATAAGAGATGAACTTACTGATGAATGGAAGAAAAGAGATGTAAAAACTGAAAAAGAATATGGAATATTAACATCAGAAATTTCAAAAGCCACATTTGGCATGACTCCTAGCGAATACAAAGAATTCAAAGGTCTAAAAAAAGAGAATTTAAGAGATCACATGAACGATTTAGAACTAATTTTTACAATGCTTGGTGAAGCGTCAACAACAAAGATTGCCAGAGGCAGGAATGCGTTTGGTTTTATTGAGAATAAAGATGCAGCAAAAAAAGGTGGAAAGATAGCAGGAGATGCCAGAGAAAATCTTGAATTAGCATCAGGAGAAACAGTAATTGTGTCTGATAATTGTTTAGCAGAGCCAGAAAAAGATAAGAGAAAAAAGCTTACAACCCAAGAGGTTAGTAAAAAATTACTTAATTCTTAACCAGTTATACAATAAATCATACAGAAAAACATTTAAATCTATGTACTCCCCATTTGCCAAATGAATAATTTAACTAAAGCTAAAAATAGTGATAAGAAACAAAAAACTAGCCAACGGCCTAAAAAACCAATACTATCTAAAATAAAACAATTTAAACACAATAATAAACAACCATATGAATACCTCCAGCATACTGCTGACTGCAAGTTTAAGGCTTATGGAAAGACAATTGAGGAAATGTTTTCCAACGCTGCACTTGCGATGTTTAATATAATTGTTGATACAACAACTGTCAGTCCACTGGTAATTAAAGAAATAAATGTTTGTGGAGATGATGAATACCAGCTTTTGTATAATTTTCTTGAGCAACTGCTTTTCCTGATAGATACTGAATCATTTTTACTGCACAGCATAGTTGAATTAACTATCGAAGGCAAGGTTCTCCATGCAAAAGTATATGGTGACTGTAAAATAGAAGATTATGAAACACATGGAGATATTAAAGCAGTCACGTATAATGAGATGGAAGTAACAGATAAATATGTTCAGGTTGTTGTGGATTTATAATTAATTGTAAGTCGTCTGTCGTTAGTCGTAGGTCGTTTAACTAACCACTAACGATATACGACTAACGACCAACGTTAAATGGTGATACCAATGGCAGAGATGAAAAAAGAAGTGTTTACAGAAGATGAAAAAGCAGTATTAAAAAAGCACGTTACAAATATTAACGACGATATCTACTGTATAAAAAATCTTCCCGAAGAGGTTGTTGCTGTTCTTTTTGCCTACGTGAGCAGAAGCCCGAATTCTTTCAAAAGAAATTTGTTGATTCTTTTAGGCAGCGGTGATTTGGATTTGGGAAAAGCCAATGAAGATGCTAATAGTGGCAGCAGCGCAGATGTATCTGGAAATGTATCTGGTATTGATGCAGAAGAACTTGCAAAAGCAAAGGAAAAGGCAAAGAAATTCCATGAAAAATGGGTTGTTGGCTATGGCCACGGCAGTGTTGCAGAGCACGCAAGCATAAAATTTGCAATTGACAAGCTTTCAATCGTTGCAACTAAAATTCTTGAAGACAATCGCCTGGGAAGTTATACTGAAAAATCTACACGATATCAGATATTTGACAAGAATGTATTTTACTGGGATGAAAAATTAATGAGCTGCGAATATGCAGAAGAGGTAAAACAAGTTATCTCTGAATTGTTTGATGTATACGAAAGATTCCAGCCGATATTCAAGGAATATGTTAAACAAAGAAATCCGAGGAAAGAAGGCGTCAATGAAAGAGCGTATGAAAATTCAATTTACGCAAAGGTCTGCGACATAGTAAGATATCTTCTGCCTGCAGGAACATTGACGTCAATGGGCTTTACTTTCAATGCAAGGACAGCTGAGCATGCAATATCAAAATTGCTTTCTCATCCATTAAAAGAGGCGCAGGATATTGGCAAAAGAATGCTCGATGAGGGCAGCAAGATTTGCCCTACTCTGCTGATGTTTGCCGGCTATAATAAATTCTACGCAGAAACAAATAATGAAATGATGAAGATTGCAAATGTTATTGTCAGTAAACAGTTTCAACAGACACTTATCAATGAAAAAAAGCATGTAGAAACTGAATCCCACGTCAAAACCTTATTTTTTGATGAAAATGCCGACGACAAAATAATCGCAGCAATCCTGTATGAATTCGGTCCAGTTGACAGCCATTATGATTATTCAATGGTTTTTGAAAAAGTTAAAACATTATCATTTGCAGAAAAGGAAAATATACTTGATGAATATATCAAGAGAAAAGGTCCTTTCGACAGGCCAATGAGAGCATTAGAGCATGCGTATTTCACAATGGAGATTGTCTGCGATTATGGAGCATTTAGGGATATACAAAGGCACAGGATGAACACACAAACAACACCATTATTTTCTACTCATCTTGGCTATGAAATACCTGAAGAGATTGTTGATTTAGGTAAAAATGATAAAAGCATTATTGATGGCTATGTTTCTGTCATGGAAAAGGTTAAAGCACTGTATGAAAACCTATCAAAAAAATATCCTTATGAATCGCAGTATATTATACCGCTTGCATTCAGAAAAAGGTTTTTGTTCACGTGGAACATTAGAGAATTAGAGCATTTTATAAGGCTGAGAAGCTCTGTGCAGGGCCACATTTCTTACAGAAAAGTTGCGCAAAAATGCTGGGAAGAAGTTAACAAAACTTATCCTTTGTTTGCAAAGTACATTGCCCTAAGCATGGACGAGGAATATCTTGGCAGGTTAAGGGCAGAGATAGAAACACAAAAACTGATACAGATAGCAAAGGAGAAGTATGGGGATAAGTAGGAGTAATTGAATAAAAATATAAAAAAATAAATCAACAATTCACTTGCTCTTTATCTTTAATAAATCATGGAGCCAGCACCAGCCAAAGAAACTTTCTATGAGTGCTATCCATCCAACTATAAATATTAACAAATTTATCCATGCTGTTTGGTATGTCAGCGCCCATGGCCCAAGCCACCAAAAGGCTAATGCAAACCTTAATACTCTGTCCAAGGTTCCTAAATTTTGTTTCATTTTTTACACCTCTTTTTAGATATATAGTATTATATAACCTGATTTCTTTTATTTATATAATTTGTTGTTAAGAACACAAAAAGAGGTTAAAATATGAATATAGCTAATTCAATACACAAATTATATAAATAATATACTTCTATTTTTTTATACGAAATTTGTTTTGACAAATTCGTGAAAGTTAATAGTAATATTTTTAATAGTAACATTTGAAATTTGTACAAAGGTGCAACAATGGATGTAAAAGAGATTCAGCCAAATATTTGGCAATTGCCAAAAACAGACAAGATGAAAGTTCCTGGTATTATTTATGCCTCGCCGCAATTAATGAAGATGATACAGCAAGACAGCACTTTACAGCAGGTGAAAAATGTTGCGTGTTTGCCAGGTATATTAAAAGCATCTTATGCAATGCCTGATGCACATCAAGGGTATGGATTTCCAATAGGCGGCGTTGCTGCGTTTGATCTCGAAGAGGGAATTATATCTCCGGGCGGAGTCGGTTATGATATTAATTGCTCAGTCCGTCTTTTGTCGACGACAATTCCTGTCAAAGAGTTTGTTGAACACCGCGAGCAGATAATTAATGAGCTTTTCAAGAATGTTCCAAGCGGTGTCGGCTCAAAAGGTAGAATAGGCAAAGTTACAAAAGAGATACTGCAGGAAATTCTTGCAGACGGTGCGCAATGGGCAGTTAAGCAGGGTTACGGCAAGAAAGAAGATTGGGAAAGGACAGAGGACAGCGGAAATCTTAAAGGAGACCCTCATTGTGTCAGCGAGATGGCTTATAAAAGAGGCATGCCCCAGCTTGGAAGTTTAGGTTCTGGAAATCATTTTTTGGAAGCACAGCAGATTGAGCAGATTTTCGACGACAAAATAGCAAAAGTTTTTGGAATAGATAATACAGGCCACATTACTATTATGGTTCACTGCGGCTCCCGAGGTTTAGGGCATCAGGTTGCCAGCGATTATATTAAAGAAATGGAGCAGAAGTACGGCCATGCAAATCTTCCAGACAGGGAATTAATTAATGCGCCAATTCAGTCAGAGCTTGGCCAGAAATATCTCAGGGCAATGAATGCAGCTGCTAATTTTGCCTTTGCAAACAAGCAGATGATTACTCATTGGGTCAGAGAAAGTATAGAAAAAGTTTTGGGCAATGCAGAAGTAAATGTAGTTTATGATGTCTGCCACAATATTGCGAAAATAGAGGAGCATTATGTAAACGATGAAAACAGCGGCGATGGTGGTAATGAAATATTAAGTGAAGAAAGCAAACCAAAAGAAAAACGAAAAGTCTGCGTGCACAGAAAAGGCGCAACAAGGTCTTTTGGCCCTGGAAGAAAAGAACTGCCGTCTTGCTACCAAAAGACAGGCCAGCCAGTTTTAATCCCTGGATCAATGGGCACTGCAAGCTATGTTCTTGTCGGAACAGAAAAGGCAGGTAAAGTTTCATTTGGCAGCACAGCACACGGCGCAGGAAGAGTAATGTCAAGAAACGAGGCAATAAGCAGGTTCAGAGGGCAAAAAATACAGCAGGAGCTTCTCAAGAAGAATATTTTCCTAAAAGGCGCGTCATGGGAAGGCATTGCAGAAGAATCACCAGAAGCTTACAAAGATATAAATGAAGTCGTGAAAGTGAGCCATGAAGTTGGCATAGGCAATCTTGTTGTGAAATTAAAACCTCTGGGTGTAATTAAAGGATAACTAAGTTTTTATTAATAGTTTACTAGCTTTTATCAAGAGATAACTAGCTAATCGCAAATAATTTTATACTTAAAAATGGAATACAAAATAATTAAACTAATTCAGGAAACAAAAGACACAAAAACGTTTAGATTAAAGCCTGTCAAAGGCAAGGTTTTTGACTTTAAGCCAGGTCATTTTGTCATCTTAAGCGCAGAATTAATGGTTAATGGTAATTTACAGATTATTAAACGGGCTTATTCTATCTCTTCTATACCTAACAATGGATCTAACAATGAATATATCGATTTAACTATCAAAGAATTACCTAATGGCTTGATGTCAAAACATGTTATGACATTAAAAGTGGGCAACACAATGGACATTGCAGGACCTTATGGCAACTTTGTTTATGAAGATGCTATGAAAGATGCTGTGTTTATATCTGGAGGTTATGCGCAGATGCCTTTTTATTCAATGATTAATTATATCTTTGAGAATAAACTCGACGTTGAACATGGCGTAAAAATAACAAAAATAATCAGCGCCAGAACTCCAGAAGATGTTGTGTTCAAATATAAATTTATGGAATTGACGAAGAAACACAAAAATTTCAGGTTTTTTATAACTTATACAAAGGTTGAGAAAAATCCTGAGTTTGGATTTGTTGGAAGGCTGGATAAAGATAAATTAACCGCCATGATTAGAAATACAAATGATAATAATATAAATCTGAAAAAAAAGAATTATTTTGTCTGCGGCTCGTCTGATTTTTTTGAGGGTATCAAGAAGATATTAATTGATATGGGTGTAGACCCAAAAAAAATAAAAACACAGGGGTATTAACGAGGTGCTGGCTTCTGGGTGCTAGGTGCTGGTGGCGATGATTATTCGTTGCTAGCATTTAGAACCTAGCACCCAGCATCAATATGAGGTGATATCATGAAAGCATTATTTATTATTGCTCCTAAAGATTTTAGGGATGAAGAATATTTTGAGCCAAAAGAAATTTTGGAAAACGCTGGAATTGAAGTCGAGACAGCCAGCACAACAACTAAAGAATGCAATGGTAAATTAGGTGGAAAAGTAACCCCTAATTTAACATTAAGCGAAGTTGTCGAGATAGATTATGATATAATTATTGTTGTTGGAGGTTCTGGCGCACCTGCGCTTGGCGGTTTGCCTGAGTTCAACACAATAATTAAGACAGCTGACAGCAATGAACAGAAGATTGCAGCCATCTGCATTGCACCGATGTTATTGGCATATGCAGGTATTTTGGCAGGGAAAAAGGCAACTGTGTTCCCAACACCAGAATCACTGAAAGCTTTAAAGCAGAGCGGGGCAACTTATGTCAAGGAAGATGTTGTTGTCGACGGAAGAATAATTACTGCAAACGGCCCTTCTGCTGCGAAGAAGTTTGGCGAAGCGATAGTAAAGCTGCTGAAGGGGAAGTGAAGGTTAATTTCTGAGGTTTTTTTAATCTTTTTCTTGACATTAAGAATTAGAACTAAACAAAAACAACAAACTTTAAAAAAGAGCCATATACTCATAGTTATATGAATCATTTTGGGCCATTAGCTCAGTCTGGCTAGAGCGTCCGACTCTTAATGTGCTGTGATTTTCGCAAGAAGTCACAAACAGCAAAAGACATCGGAAGGTCGAGGGTTCAAATCCCTTATGGCTCATATTTTTTCTTTAGTTACAACTGAAGATTTCTTTCTCAACTCTGAATTAATATGATTTTTCATTTCATAATTGCTTCATCAAAAAATTTTTAGAGTTTCTGAGTAATAGTATGGGCAAAAAACAACAACAATCATGACACAGACGGACTTTTTCTCTGAAAAAGTTCTACTTGACTCAGCTAAAGCTTCGCCTCGCCCGGCCATTGTTATTATTTTTTGCATAGAAAAGTATTTTGTTGAATTTTTTGATGAAGCCCATCAATCCCAAACAAATATAAATCCCCTCTTTCTGTTCTGAATATATGCTGCATAAACGCATCGAGAGCTTTATTAAGGAGCCAAAAAAAGCATTGCTCAAATTATCACTGCCAATAGTTATAGGAATGTTTGTTCAGGTTATGTATAATATAGTTGATACTGCGTTTGTCGGCAGGCTTGGCGCAGAATCAATTGCTGCATTAACATTCTCCTTTCCTGTATTTTTTATTTTAATTGGGTTAAATGCTGGCCTTGGGATAGGAATGAGCTCAAGAATATCCAGATTTTTAGGAGAAGGAAAAAAAGAAGACGCTGAAAATACAGCCATGCATGGAATCATTCTTTCTATTATTTTTAGTATTGTTCTAACCATAACTGGAATGATATTTATTAAACCATTGTTCTCAATGTTTGGAGCTACTGAAACAGTTCTTCACCTTTCTATTAGTTATATGTCAATTTTGTTTTACGGAATGATATTTATGTTCTTGTCGTTTATCATAAGCAGTATTTTCTCTGCGCAGGGAGACACAAAAACACCTACGAAAATTCAGATTTTTGGACTGGTTACAAACATAATTCTAGACCCAATATTTATTTATACATTTAACTTGGGAGTCAAAGGCGCTGCAATTGCCACTGTTATTTCGATTTTCCTCTCGCTGATGCTGTCTGTATATTATTTGAAAAAAGATTCTAAACTTATTATTCATCCGCGCTCGTTTAAGTATTCATCAAAATTATTGAAAGAAATTATGTTTATAGGAATTCCTGCCAGCCTGATAATGTTAATGATGTCTTTGTATGTAATGATTATTAACAGATTAATGGCTTATTTTGGAACAGACTACGTTGCATCTTTTGGCTTGGTTTCAAGATTAGACAGCGTTGCAATCATGCCGATTGTAGCACTGTCAATGGCAATAATGGTGTTAGTAGGAATGTTTTACGGCGCAAAAAGAATTGATTTAGTGAAAGAAATCGTTAAATATGGCACTAAAATAGGCATAATGTTTACATTGGTTATAGCATTATTGTTCTTTATATTTCCTTCATTATCTATACGAATATTTACTGCGGACACTAATCTTATTTTGATGGGGATACCTTACCTTAAATTAGATATATTAACATTTCCATTTATCGTCGTCACTATGATCATAAGCAGGGCAATGCAGGGAATGGGAAATGGAATGCCTGGATTTGTTGTAAATCTTATAAGATCATTGATTATAGCTGTTCCTCTTTCATATTTGTTCGTGTTTGTGTTAGGTTATGGGTATTTGTCAGTTGCAGTGGCTGCGCTGATTGGAAATATTGCTGCTGCTATTGTTTCTATTATCTGGTTTTTGTATGAGATAGGGAAAGCAGAGGAGAAGCGAACTCGAACTAAATACAATAAACTTATTTAATCCACAATAACTCTCTTGTTCTCCTGTATTGACTGAGTTACAGCAGAAATAACTTTGATGTCATTATATCCGTCGACAACACTGCTTCTTGGCTCTTTTTTGTATTGTACTGCTTCTAAGAAATCATTTATTATTTGATTGTGCGATAAGCCGCCGTTGACACCTTGTTCATTAACAGTTATCCATGAAATTTTTCCGTCAGGTGTTAGAATTGGTTTTGATGATAGGTTTGGTTTTAATGATAGATTTGGTGAAGATTGGTAGTATATTTCTCTTCCGTCTGGTCCAAAAAGTCTGTAATACGGCACATCTTGCCATTCAAAGTCTGGATTTATGTCAGATTTAAAACCATGAACTATTCCTTTCTCGAATACAGCAGTAATATTAAATGAGCTTTCTCTTGTGCCATTCATTGAATGAAACACACCTTTTACGCCATTTTCATATGTAAAATTTATGGTTATCGACGAAGGATTTTTTGGCAGCCGCCCATAACTTCCATAAGCTACTGCCTCAACTTCTCTGATTTCACCATTCAAAAATCTAAGATAATTTACATCATGAATATTATGCTCTAGCAAATAACCTAATTTGGTATAGAATGATTCTTCAAAGTAATTCCATGGCTCAACGTGAATTACTGAAAGATGCTGTAATTTACCATTTGCATTATTATTAATTATTTCTCTTAATCTTTTCATGATAAAAGTATTTCTCCAGTTATAGCACATTGCAGAAATATTGGTTCCCTCGAACGCATCTGCAATACGCTTGGCAGGTTTCAAGTCATAACTTAATGGTTTTTCAACTAAAATGTTTTTTTTAGCAGAAAGTGCTGCGAGGATAATTTTTTCTTTATCAGGTATCGGTGGTGTGCATATACTGATTCCATCGAGATTTAATTCTAAAAGTTGTTGGTATGAATCTTCTCCAGAGAATTTATGAGCAATTGTATAGCCTTGCTCAGCATAATATTTAGATGTTTCTTCAACCTTCTCTTCCAACAAATCGCAAATTGCCACAACATTTGCTTTTGTATCTTCAAGATTGAGGACATATTTGCCTGTGGTATTATCTTCTGAGATTTGAGGTCTATAAATCTGTCCAATATATGAATTTATATGTGCTTTTGATATGCCACCACAGCCAATTATTCCTATATTTAGTTTTCTCATAGGATATATAAGTTTAATTTAGATTATAAAATGATGTTGTAACAAGGAAGACAACAAGAAAGAAGAATAGATAAAATAATAATAAACTAAACAATCATAGTGAACGTGTGGCTTCGCCTTGGAACTAAACAAAAAATTAACTATAAACTTCCCACTTTTTTATAAACTTTCAATCTTCATCGTCTTCAAAGAACCTTCAATTAATTGATTAATATCAACTTTTCTCTCCTCATTCTCAACCTTTTCAAGTGTTGATGTTGTCGCTGGATGTTTTGGGCCGAGAACAGAGCACATTTCAGGGCCGACTGATAATTCATATGTTCCAATCTTTTTTGCAAAATCTATTGTTTCGTTTTTATCATTGCATAAAACTGGCCTTAAAATTGGGAGGTTGACTGCACGTGTGATCACTTCCATGTTTTTTAATGTTTGTGAGCCAACTTGACCTATGTTGTCGCCAGTGATAAGGTAAGCGCAGCCTTCTTTTTCTTCTGTTCCTTCTTTTCCTTGTTTTCCAAATATATTTTCTGGATTCTTTTTTGCGATAATTTCTGCGATTCTTAAATAAAGCCGCCTTTGGAGAATATAATAAAATCTATGGTCGCATTTCTTAGTAAGCTCTGCCTGCTGCTGTCCGTTTGTTATTGTGATGAATTTTTTAATGCCTAAATGTTTTGCAATCTTTTTTGATTTAATCTCTGCGCTGTTATCTGTGAATGGCTCCAGCGAGAAATGTAATGCGATAATTTCTAAACCCTGAGTTTTCATCAAATATCCAGCGACAGGGCTGTCAAACCCGCCTGACAATAAAAGGAGCGCTTTTTTTTTAATCATCTTAATCCACTTTTTTATTTTACTCTAATTAAGTTTCTTCACCAAGAAGCTCAACAATAATTTTCATCTTTTGTCAAGCTCCTCAAAGACCTCTCTGTTTATCTTATGTGCTATTTCATCTACTTTTTTCTTTGTTAGTTTACTTTTCTTTGCTAGCTTGTCAACTACAATGTTCACATCTATAAATTTAGTTGAATTTTCTGATGAAGTTGATTTCATTTTACAGTTCCTTAATTATTTCTCATTTTTGAGTATCTACTGGGGTTAGCTTATTGTTTCCATTATTTAAATTTTTAGGTAATGTACCGCAAACATAAATAACAAAACCAGTGGAACCAAAAAGTAAAGTAGCACAAAGAAAAGTAAGGCCAATAAGCGGCTCAACAATCTCCTGATAACGGAGAGCAATGGAGTGAACCCCTTTTGGTTGACAACCAGTTTACGAAATCTTAATTGTATTTAAAACCTCTGCTTCAAACTCTTCTGGTGGCATATATCCTATGGA
>JAGVYH010000016.1 GCA_018303325.1 Candidatus Woesearchaeota archaeon | reverse complement strand
CAACATTAATTTTTCCGCGTGGACGAGCCATAATAAATCACCTCGGTAAGAATTAATGTAAGAACTAATATATTAAAGTATCTATTTTAGTACAGTGCCTAATTCTTTCCCATGACATAAATGTCGTAGACTCCATCTCTTTCGTTTTCAGTCTTGAATTCTTGATGGACACTATGTGTAGTCTCGTCAGACCTATTTGGATCAAGAAGTAAATCGTCCATATCACAAGTTGCTATTAAATATTTGAAACCTAAATTCACTTTTTTATCATCCATTTTATCATCAATTGATGATTTTGAGTTTCTGTCGTCTGCCATTTTTATCCCAAATTATTGAACATAACTATTCTTTCCTTGTCTAATTTTTTCCTTCAATTCATGCTATAAACTACTAAAAGATAGTTAAAAGTATATAAATCTTTGTCGTAATATATAATTACGAAAACTTTAAATAAAAGTTGATTAATAGAATAGTAATAACATGGGCTTCAACCAAAAATTACAATTTTTAAGAAATTATAGTATACTATTCACGAGAATAATTTGGAAATAATAGATGATTTCATGATAAAAGAAACACTGCTTAAATTAGGATTAACATCAAATGAAGTAGAAATTTATCTTACTCTGCTGAATAAAGGCGAAATTAGTGTTAATGAGATTGGTTCAAGTTCAGGATTGCACAGGCAGGTATGTTATGATGCACTAGACCGATTATTAGAAAAAGGGGTTGTTTCTTATATTATCAAGAACAACAAAAAGTTCTTTAAAGCTCTAAAGCCAGACAAAATTATTGATTATCTTGACAAGAGAGAACAAGAGATTGAACAAAAAAAACAAGATATTAATTCTATTATGCCACAACTTTTAGGGATGTTTTTGACAGAAAAAGAAGAAACAGAGGTTGAGGTTATCAAAGGAAAAATGGTTCTGAGAACAATATATAATGATATTATAAGAACGCTGAAAGAAACAAAAAAAGAAGATAGAACAGAAGCAGAAAAAGAAGTGATGTCAGAAGCAGGAAAAAGACTAAGAAAAGTGATGTGTGCAATGGGTATTGAGGAAACAAAATTCTTAGAGTTTGATAAGATTGCTATAGAGCAATACATCAACAGAATGAGAAAAAACAAATTTAAGGAAAAGCTGCTTGCTAAAAAATCAACTGCAACATTCTTTGAAGGTCTTCAATCTGAGTATAGGCTTATTCCTGATCATCTTTTCAATCCAAACCCTACACATATTTATGGTAATAATGTTGCGATAATTATTTGGGGCAACCCAATTTATGGCATTATTATAAGAAACAAACAAGTTGCAGATGCAAACCGCAAATATTTTGAGATGTTATGGAAGATGGCTAAGAAAAGATGATATAAGAAAAATTCAAACCAAAACATATTTAAATTCTGCTATTCAGAAAATAAATTATATTAATGATTATATAAAAAACCATGAGGTTTAATATAAATGCAGGAGCAATATCTTACCGAACACATCAGAAAATATGTTGAATTTGAAATTCAGCAGGGATACCAATTAAAAGATATTAAAGAAGCGCTTGTTAATTATGGTTATAATTCTGGCTTAGTTAATCATGTAATTAATCCTTTTCTCAAAGGGTTAAGACAGATTAAACAGCCAAAACAAAAACATGCATCTGCGCAGCAATTAAGGGAAATGAATGATGAAATGTATTTTTATATTCAAAATATGCTTATAGATTATATTAAACAGCAAATGAACAAAGGATATTCTGTTAAGGCAATAAAAGGCGCATTGTTAAGGGCAGGACATCATGAAGATATGTTAAACAAAGCGTTTCAGTTCATAAAACAGGGCAAGGTTATTGATTACGAAAATCCAATAAAAACAATTCTTCCTGCGCATTTTCTATTGGTGTCTTCTTTGTTTTTGCTGGTTGTACTAACGCTTTTTGTAAGCATCAGCACAGACGAGAACCTGCTTAAAGTGCTTCTTACATTAATGCCTGGGTTTTTTGGCGTTGTGTTGACATACACAATTATTACGTCAACTACTTCCACTCCAGCCAAATTAGCATCCTCAACAAACAGGCTGCTTGTACAAATAACGCCATTATTAGCCACAGCAATTGTTGTGGTGCTTTTTGTGATTTTGACGCAATACACTTTTATCTACAAAACAGCGCAGTCAACAACACTGCTTTTGCTGAATGCTGTACCTGCGTTTATATTAAGTGGATTTATGTGTATATTAGCGCCGAAACAGAGAGAGGAAAAAGCATAAAAAGTAAGCTAAGAATATCTTAAACAAAGCCTAAAAGATAAATAAAGATAGAAAGACAAATATGAGGAACATTAAACTGGAAAAAATCAAAAAAATGCCACAAAAAATTTCACAATCTCAAACAAACCAAACAGCCCAATTAAAAAACATTACAATAATTAGATTGATTAAGGAAAATATTGTCAAGAATATTTTTATCCTCTTTTTTTCAGTTATATTTTATTTTCCGCTCTTACAGGTATTGAAACAGATACAACCATTTCAATTAAATGATTTTTTACTTATATTAAGTATATTGATTGTTGCTATTTGTTTTGCCAACTTTACATTTACTTATGAAAAAAGCAATATACTCTTACTATCTCAAAGAATGTTTTCTCACTTTGTCACTTTTATGTTTATGCTGCTGCTGGCATTAATGCTTGAAACGTTGGTCATAAGTATTGGTTTTGTATATCCTCAGTTATATTCAATAATCTTTGTTTTTTCAGCTCTTCTTTATTTAAGCGTAGCATTGTATGATTTTTGGGATATACTCAAAGCTAAGTTGTAAACAGACTAAAAACCAAAATCTTTATATTCTCCTTATTTTTAAATAACTTGTAGAAAGATTTATTAATCTAATAAGAAATTAACTAAAAATACAAAAGATACAAAAAAAAGAAATTGAAATAAAAAAAGAGGTCTATAATGGTTATATCAGTTGCAGAGATAAAAAATTCCTTATTTACTCATATTGATAATCCTCTTGGACTTTATGCATTGATAGGATTATTTCTCCTGCTGTTAATTTATTTAATAAGGCCAAAACCTTTGCAAAAGACAATCCCATCTTTAATATTTCTCATGAAAGATACTGGAAAATCTAAAAAAGAATCCTTCTTTGAAAGGTTATTAAGGGATTTTTTGCTTATATTCCATTTCCTGCTTATAGCAATTCTTGCAATATCAGCAATGCAGCCGTATTTCTTCTCAAGTAAAGATATCAGCAATGAGCATACAGTCATTGTTTTGGATACTAGCGCAAGTATGCAAGTTAGTATCGGAGCAGGTGTTGGCGCAGATAATTTGTTTGAGAAAGCAGTCACAAAAGCAAAGGGCTATGTCGAAGGAAAAACCAGCATTGTTTTAGTTGACAATGAGCCGTTAATCGTGCTGAAGGATGGAAAAGAAGAGGAAGCTGCAGATATTCTCACAAAACTTAAGCCAAAAGCTGGGCTCTCAAGCATTGGCAATTCAATCCTTGCAGCAGGCGATTTATTAGCAGGTGAGAAGGGAAGAGTAATTGTAATCAGCGATTTTATCAATACAGACAGTGTTGAGCCGATTATAGCCAAAAAAACCTTGGAAGCAAAAGGTGTTTATGTTGAGTTTGTAAACCTTAATTCTGATGCAGGAAATAAAAATAATATAGGCATTGTTAATGCAGATCTTTCTGAAAAGGAATCAAAGATTACAATCCAAAATTATAATGACAAACCTCTTAAATTTGATGTTGATATTAATGGTGACAAAAAAAATGTTGCAATCTTGCCTAAGATGAACGAAAAGATTACATTCAAAAACAAGGAAGGAGATAATTTAATCAAACTGTTAATTAAGGATGATTTTGAATTAGACAATCAAATACATATTTACACACCAGTAAAAAAGAAAATAAAAGTACTATTAATTACCAATGAAGAGAAAAGTTACATTCTGCCAGCAATAAGCGCATATAGAGATATTTGGAATCCTGAAATTACAATAGAAACAGCTGCTCCGCCAAAAATGGTGCCTATTGATCATGATATAATCATTCTTGGAAAGATAGATGTTGACAAGCTTCCAAAAGCATCACTGGACAAAATAAAAAGCCTAGTGCAAAAGAAGGGCGCAGCATTTATTGTTATGGGTTTTCAGGGTTTGGATGACTTACCTCTTAAAGATTTGCTGCCTGTAACACTTGGCAATTTTATTTCACAGCCAACAGAAGTCTTCAATCTTCAAAGCTTAAGTGAAATAACAAATGACTTAAGCTTCACTAAAACCAATAAATATTATAATGCAAAATTAAAGAGCGGCGCAATTGCTCTCGCAAATGGGGCATCAGATAATTCCACAATTATTGCTGTTAAAGATTTAGGCAGCGGAAAAATAGCTTATTACGGCATTATTGATTCTGAAAGCAAATTTAAGTTCGATGTATCATATCCATTATTCTGGCAGCAACTTATTGATTACATGATCCATGCAGAAGATATCAGCACAATTAACCACAAAGTTGGCGATAAATTAATGTTTGATGATGAAACTGAAATCAAAACGCCATCTGGCAAGTTAAAAACCGCTGTGCTTGATTTCAATGAGGTAGGTGAGTATTCTATTGACAGCAGAAAAATCTATGTCAACCTATTAGATTCAAAAGAATCTGACATTAATTATTTCCTGAAAGACGAGAATAAAGAAGGGTATGAATCAGAAAAAAGCGCAGCAAATATTAAAAGAAGGATTATTGCTTATTTGATTTATATGTGTATTCTTGTTCTTTTTTCAGAATTATTATATATAAAAGTTAGGGGTGATTTATAATCGCATCACCAATTTCACCAATTACTTCACCAGTAGAATTCATTAGTTTAGTGCAGATTGATAAGCCAGAAATGATGCTATTATATATCCCTATTATAATATTATTAGCTGTTTTACTAGCAATAAGTTTTGTAAAGTTTGAAAAAGAAGAAAAACGCTCAACAATTATTTACAGAATATTGCTTTTCTTATCTAGAGCGATTATTTTCGGGCTTCTTGTATTTGCTCTTACTGCCCCTTATATAATAAAGAAGGAAACAACTGCAGGAAACCCTGAGATAAATATACTTTATGATAATTCTTCTTCAATGGGATTGTTTGATACCAATGTATTAGACTTAAAAAAGAAGCTGGAAAAAGAAATCCCAACTAACATCAGGATGATTGGCTCTGGCACAACATCTATGTTAGGCGATGAAATCTTCAGAGAGCTGCATAAAAAGAACATACTGTTAATCACAGACGGAAATAACGACGAGAAAAGCATGGATTTTAAGGATATTATTACATTTGCAAAGAAGTTTAATACAACAGTTAATGCAATAAGATTAGAAGAAGTAAACCCTGATGCAAGCATTGAAATAAAAGGTCCGTATTCTTCAATTGTTGACACTGATTATGTATTTAATGTATATTTAAGGAATGCTAACAAACCTGTGCAGCTTCAGGTAAAGGTCGCAGGACAGGCAGTATATTCAAAAGAAACAGATGAGCAGGAAATACAGATAAAACAAAAGTTTACCAAAGTTGGCTCATATAAAATTGAAGCTGAGATTTTGGCAGACGACAAATATGATATAAATAATCATTATTATCATGTTGTTGATGTGGTTGAAAAGCCAAAAGTATTATACCTTTCAGACAAAACATCTTATATTGACAGCATACTTTACGCAAGATATAACACGCAGAAGACTTCAACACTACCAAATGATTTATCCTCTTATTATTCTGTTGTGGTAAATGATAAGATGGATGATATTAGTTATGACCAAGGAAAACTGCTGGAGAGTTTTACTGACGACGGAAATGGCCTGATAGTAATTGGTGGTGAGAAGTCGTTCTTGACAAATTCAAATATAGATCTTCTGCTTCCTGTAAAGAAAGGATACATGGAAGAGGTTGGTGTTGATTTTAATTTCCTCTTCTTGCTAGACGGTTCAGGTTACATAAGCGAAAAGATGACGCGTGAAGAGAAAGTTACAAACGATATCCTTAATTATTTTATTTACAGAAAAGAACCCATACATATTGCAGTTGTGATGTTCGCGCATATTGGCGATGTGATTAGTGATTGGAAACCAAAACAGCAAAAGGATGGAATAGTTAAATTAATGTTAGAACATAAAGATATTAATGAAATTGGCGGAATAAAATGGTACAGGCCTGCCCAACTTGACATTGGCCTTAAACAGGCAGATAAGATGTTTGCAGGTATGCAAGGCAATAATAATATTATTGTTATAAGCGACGGCGCAATTCACGAGAAGATATTTACACCTTCAATAGAATATATAAAATCATTAAGAAATAAAGGAATCAGGGTTCATAGTTATAACCTAAAAAATGATGAATATGATGATAGCCCATTAAAGAAAACAAGGCAGGCAATAAGCACATTTGGAAGAGGCATGTTTATTGAATCTCCTGAAGAAGCAAATAATCTGTTTGAAAAGAATCTTATTATCTCTAACCCCAGCCATTGGATAACACAAGGCCTGACAATAAGTGCAAGTTTATACAAATATAATTCTGTTGTTCCAACTGCTTCAGCAGATGTTCTTGTGACAACAGGCACAGGCATCCCGATAGTTTCAGTCAATAATTATAACAAAGTTGGTGTTATTTCAACTGACGACGGCAAAGAATGGGCTCAGGATATGTATCTTCCAAAAAACATATTCTTGATTTACAGAGTAATGGACTGGGGTGTTGGGGATCCTAACAGAAAAAGAGACACTTATATCAGAATAATGGATGCAATCATCAACAAAGAAACAAAAGTAGAGTATAAAGGCAAGACTGCTCCAAAAACAGCTGAATGTAATTTTTATGCAATCGAAGATTATTATGAATGCATTATTGTTCCAAACACTATTGGTTTTGGAACGATTTTAGGCAAAGAGTTTGGAGTCAATTATGACTTGGAATACAGAAATATTGGATTTAATGAGAATGAAATTGAGCAAATGACAAAAGAAACAGGCGGCAGTATCTTTAACCCGACAGATTATTCAAATATCATAAAAAAAGCAAAAGACAAAGCTAAAATAGATGTAATGACTAAACAGTATATTGACTGGTATTTTGTAATTGCAGCAATGGTGTTTTTCCTTATTGAAGTCTTAATCAGAAGAATAAAGGAAAAAATTAAAAATGGATGAATATGTATAGAATTAAATGATTATAATTTAATAAAGGAGATATATATACTAAAAGCACAAAATAATAATATAAAAAGGGATGATAAAAATGGCAATACTAAAACAAGATATAAACTTTAATCTTATCTTTCTAATTGGAGTAACTATTGCAGCTACTGTTTTATTGACTCTTTATTTTGTATATTCTATGTCAAATGTTAATGTTGATTACAACACAATGGAAAAGGATTTGAAAATAACAAAAGCAAATCTTACACTGACAACAAAAAATCTAAACCAATGTGCCAATCAGCAGTTAAATATGAGCCTTGAACTGAATGAAAGCAAAAAAATAGAAGAAAAATCAAGAGAAGAGTATAATAAAATATATGAAGACACAGAAATAGAACTGACAAAGACACAAACAGGATTAAAAGACACTAAAGATCAATTAGACAAAACGCTTACTGAACTGAAGGATACAACCAATGACTTAAACGCGAAAAAATCAGAATTGAGCACAGCGCAGAATGAAATAGAATCATTGGAGAAAAAAGTTAATAATTTAGAGGAAAAAGAGCAGGAGCTTGAAAATCTTAAGGATGATATGAAAAGCTGCAAAACAAATAATGATTTGGAATGTTATAAAGGATTGACATAAACGAGGTGCTGGCTTCTGGGTGCTAGGTGCTGGCGGCGATAAATTATCATTGCTAGCACCTAACACCCAACCCCTAGTCCAAAAGGTAAAAATGGCAGAATTTAGAACCGCGCTAAACGAAGTGTACGCAACACAGAACAAGGTAATCTTGTTTATGACGTTTTTAAGAGCTTTAATAGTGTTCCTGCTCTCGTTTATCATCCTCTGTATGTTCAATTTCTTTCAATGGGGACTGGCAATAGCAATTGCAATGATATATTTTGCTGTAAAGCTGCATAAAGAAATTGATTCTAAAAATCTGACAGAAATTGAGCGAAGAAATCCATTTTTAGCTGAAAAATTAAGAACAGCAGCAGACTATGCAAATATTGTCAATTATGTTGTTTCAAGACTTCATGCAAGCGTCTTAAATTCATTAAAAAATGTGCCAATCTCAAGTTTTATAGACCTTAAAAAAGTAACTTACCTGCTGTTTATGATAATCCTCTCATCAGGAGCAGTGCTTTTTGTTGTTTCAAATGATATAATGATTTATGATTTAAGGGCAGCATTAGCATCGCTTTCATTACAAGGCAACAAAGATGTTCTGGAAGGGCTTATTCCTAACAGCTTGCTTGAGGCAGATATCAGCATAGAAGACCTTAATGATAATGCACAGGTCAATGAAATGGCAATGTCAGCAAAGAAAGAGAAGGAAAAGCGTGATTTATATCTTCCTGAAGACCTTTTTGAGCAGAGTGACAAGAGTTTCGAGGAAATGCTGCCAAAAAAGAAAAGAATATATATAAGGAAATACTTTGGAGAGATAAGAAAATACGGATTTGAATGATGATTAAAAAGTAAAAAAAGGTATTGCTAGAAAAAAATAATAAATAGAATATAAAAAGAGGTAATCAACATGATAGACATTGAAAAATTAAAAGGAACATTTGACGCTGTTTTTAAGCAAACTAATAAAATAATTGTTGGCCAAAGAGATGCAATTGAGCAAATTATCGTTGCAATGCTTTGTGACAGCAACGCGCTTTTAGAAAGTTATCCTGGACTGGGTAAAACTTTGACTGTCAAAACACTTGCTCAAGTAATGGATATGAAATTCTCCAGAATTCAAGGCACTCCTGACTTAATGCCGTCTGATATCACTGGAACAGAAATTATCCAAGAAGTAGGAGGCAAAAGATTCTTTAATTTCCAGCAGGGCCCGATTTTTGCGAACATTGTATTAACAGATGAAATTAACAGAGCCACACCTAAAACACAATCTGCTCTATTAGAAGCAATGCAGGAGAAGCAGGTTACAGTGGGAAATAAGACTCACCAGCTTGAAAGACCATTCTTTATTCTCGCTACACAAAACCCAATTGAACAAGAAGGAACATATCCACTGCCAGAAGCTCAGACAGACAGATTCTTATTAAAAATAAAATTAGATTATCCGTCTTATGACGAGGAAATAGAGATAGTAAGAAGATATACAAAAGCAGAAAGAGAGGAAGAAATAAAAAAGATATTAGGCAAAACTAGCTTCCTTGCACTGCAAAAGTTAACAAGGCAAGTGCCAATTGCTGATGATTTAGCGAATTCTGTTGTCAAAGTAATCGGAGCAACAAGAACAGACAGAAAACATATTGAATACGGCGCATCTCCAAGAGCTTCAATTGGCTTAATATTAGCTTCAAAAGCATACGCATTAATGAACGGAAGAAGCCACGTCAGCATAAAAGACATTGAAAAAATGGCATACCCTGTTTTAAGGCACAGAATCATCTTAAACTTTGAAGCTGAAAGGCAAGGGCTTAACACTGATCAAGTTATTGCTGATATTCTTAAAAATCGAACATTATTTTGCACTTTTGTATATCTCGGGAATCAGAGATTCCTGAGAAGTTAGAAAGCTTTGCTTTCCAACTTACAAAAGTGATTAATTTGTACGAAAATTAATCACTTTTAGTATATAATAATATACTTGAAATAAAGAATATATATTTGTTTAGCCGATTAAGGTTTTTTTTCGACCACAACACTAAGCTCAGAGCACGTTTGTGGAACGCAGTCCCCCGTCTCATGATTTTAGTTTAAGTGTTTTAAGAAAGGTATATTAAACTAACAGAAAAAAATAAATCATAATGAACGTGGCCAATCAGGTAGGAAATAAAAAAAATAATGATAAGAATGATGGCTGCGCCCATGAATGAAACGAATATGTTTATATTAAATCTACAATAAAATGATTGATACAAGCTTTTTAGACCAACTTAAGCGGTTCAGCTTAATAATAAGAAAACGAGTCACTTCTAATTATAAAGGTGCGCGAAGATCCATTGGTCAAGGCAGAGGCCTTCAAATAAAAGATTATAAGGATTATGTTGCTGGCGATGATATCAGAACACTTGACTGGAAAGTCTTTGCAAGAACAAACAAGCTTTATGTCAAACAGTTTGAAGAAGACAGGACTTTAACAGTTCATCTCATTATTGATAAAAGCTCAAGCATGAATTTTGGGAAACATACAACCAAATATGAATATGGCTCAATGCTTGGCACTGGATTTGCATATCTTGCATTGAGAGAAAATGATAAATTTGAGTTTACAACTTTTTCAAATGATATTGATACAATACGACCAAGAAGAGGTATGTCGCAGCTTGCTTCAATTGTTGACAAATTAAATCATCTTGACGTTAAAGGTTTTTCTAAATTTGAAGAAAGTATGCAGAAATACAGAAAACATCTGCACGGCAGATGCCTTGTAGTGGTTTTGAGTGATTTTCTGTTTAATTTAGATGAATTAAGAGAAGGATTAATGAGATTAGGCAAGCATGAGATTAAAGTTGTCCAAGTTCTTGACAGGGAAGAAAAGGAATTAAACATGTACGGCGACGTGAAATTATTTGATTCAGAATCAAATGTAATGCTAAGAACTTTTATCAGCAGGAGATTAAGACAGAAATACTTACAAAAATTAAATGACCATTCTTCCCAACTGCATGATATTTGCGTAAAACAAGGAATAGGATTTTATCAAGTTACAACAGATGACAAGATATTTGACAGTTTCTTTAATGTGCTGAAGCATGCGTAGAAATGCTGATAATATAAATTACATTTTTTAGAATAAAGTATTACTGTCTTACTGCTTTTAATAGTTACCCATAAACCAGCATCCCAACCACAATGCTTAATTCCCATAAATTAATGTTCCGACAACAATCAAAACTTCAAAAATAATCCATAAACAATATGCTACAATTATTGGCTTTTCTTTGTGTGCAATACCATATATTAGCCAGACAATGGCAGCGATAAGATAAGACGCCCAAGATATTACAGAAACCCCTGCAGCATTCTTTTCAACCCAAATCTTCGCAAGCTGGGGAATTGTCATTAATGGAGCGCCAATACCGACGATATAAATAATTTTATCAATCAGCCTTTTCCATTTATTTGGATGAGGGTATTTCTCATGTTTTAAATGAATCCTTTTCCGTCTGTGAAAATGATGATAGCCATTTAACATTGGGTTGTCCTCTTTTTTATCTC
This sequence comes from Candidatus Woesearchaeota archaeon, assembly GCA_018303325.1. Taxonomy (GTDB): domain Archaea; phylum Nanobdellota; class Nanobdellia; order Woesearchaeales; family DSVV01; genus JACQSP01. The sequence goes on along the minus strand of JAGVYH010000016.1, from coordinate 25,391 downwards.
TTGTTTATTGTCTATGTGTAACCTTAAAAATCAGCATTTAAATAATTATTTATTTTTACCCCAAACAAATTTATAAATCCCATTTAATAACATCATATATCATGAAAAAAATTGAATTATTGCTTCCTGCTGGAAATGAAGAATGTTTAAGGGCAGCAGTGCATAACGGCGCTGATGCAGTTTATTTAGGGCTGCAAAATTTTAATGCCAGGCGTTCAGCAGATAATTTTGGCACTCACAACATATTTAATGCCATAGATTTCTGCCACAAAAGAAAGGTAAAGGTGTATGTCACTTTTAACACGCTTGTGAAACCTAATGAAATTGAAGAGGTTCTTAATCAAATAAATTTAGCACACAGCGCAGGAGCAGACGCAGTTATTATCCAAGATCCCTGCCTTATTCCTTTAATCAAAGCTAATTTTTCACAGTTGCCGATACATTTGTCGACGCAGGCAACAACAACAAACAGCTATTCTGTTCCAGACGGTGTTGAAAGAGTGATTCTTGCAAGAGAATTATCAATGGAAGAAATAAAACTAATTTCTGACAATGGAAAAAAACAGGGATATGAAACAGAAGTATTTGTTCACGGCGCATTATGTTTAAGTTACAGCGGGCAATGCTTATTCTCGTCAATGGTTGGAGGCAGAAGCGGCAACAGAGGAAGATGCGCTCAGCCATGCAGAAAAATTTACAATAATAAATATCTTTTGAGCACAATGGATTTATGCCTTCTTTCAAAGATTCCAGACATTATAGCAACAGGCACAGCATCACTTAAAATAGAGGGAAGAATGAGAACGCCATTATATGTTGGTACTGTTGCAAAGATATATAGAAAATATATCGATGCTTATTATGCAAGCGAATTTAAGGTTTTTATCGAAGATAAGGTAAGTTTTGAAAGGGAAGTTGAAAAGGATATTGACGAGCTTATGCTTGCTTTCAACCGAGAATTTACAACAGGGTTTGCGTTCAATGATTCGATTGTCGACACAAGAAAACCAATGAACAGAGGGTTGTTTATCGGTGTTATTAAGAATGAAAGAATAAAATTAAAAAAAGCATTGAAGATTGGCGACGGCATAGCTATATGGAAAGATGATAAAGTTATTGGCTTTACTGTTTCTAAGATAAAAATCATTGCTAAATCAAAAGATGATAATGTTGGTGAGGCAATAAATATCCACGAAGCATCTGAAGGCGAAACAATACAAATAGATACAAAAGGTGCAGGAGACGGATGCCCTGTGTATAAAACATCGTCTGTTGATATGAAGCTGGAGCTAGGAGATGAAATTCCTTTAACTAAACCCAAAATAATAGACAGAAAATTAATTATTCCCATCATACCAAAAAGAGAGAATGAAGACGAAGTAAAACTATTCTGCAAAGTTTACGATAAGAAATCTGCGATTGATGCTGATAAAGAAAAGGCAGATATAATATATTATGACATCTTAAAAAACGACTGCAGTGATGTTAAAAAATTAATTAAAAATTCGAAGTTTTTTGTTTACACACCAAGAATCTTGTCAGATAAACAACTCAATGAAATAATTGAAAAACTGAAACTGATTAAGCCAGACGGTGTTTTGGTTGGAAACAGGGGGCTTCTTAAAGCTATCAAAGAAAATAAAGCTATCAAAGAAAACATGCCAGAATATGGTTATGGAAATTTGCATCTGGATTATTCCTTCAATTGTTTTAATGATATTGATGTAAATTATTATGTAAATGAGCATGGATGCATCCCAATTATTTCACCTGAACTAAATTTTTCAGAGATTAGTGCTCTGAAGAATAAGAATTTTATTGTTCTTGTCCATGGAAATATTGTCTTAATGACAACAACTCAAAGGTTAAAAGCGCCTGAACTTGTTGACGAAGAAGGAAGAAACTTTAAGGTTAGGCAGACTCACAGTAATCCTTGTATTTATGAAATATTAAATTCACAACAGATTGGGCTTTTCAATAAATCACTAGACTGCCTTAAACAAGGGATAAAATATTTTTATATGGACACAAACAAAGATGTTGATAAATTTATAAGAATTTATCGCAAAATTCTGAATGGCGAACAGTTTGACGATACAAAAATAAAGAAAGGATATACCACAGGGCATTTTAGCAGAGGAGTTGAGTAAAGATTTTACTCAACCAAGAAAGAGAATCATAATCACTGATAATGGACATTTCTAAACAACTACACGAAACAAACGAAAACTAGTTTTGTTATTTTGCTAGTGTAAATAAATAACTTGGTAGTGTAAATAATTTTGTTAAAACTTATTTTTTGCGTTTATCTTCTAATTTTTTCTTCTTTTCTGGTTCAGAAAGAAAATTATCTGGTGTGGATACTTTTCGGACACTTTGCTGTTCAAGTTCTCTTCTTGCTACACCCGCAACTATTCCGCCTTTCTTTGCCGCATCCTTATTTTCAATAAACCCTTGAGCATCTTTATCTCTCGCAATTCTTGTAGTAGAGGCTTCACCCAACATGGTAAAAATCAGCTCTAAGTCATTCATATGATCTCTCAAGTTCTCTTTTTTCAAGCCTTTAAATTCTTTATATTCGCTTGGAGTCATTCCAAATGTGGCTTTTGAAATTTCAGCAGTAAGTATTGCATACTCTTTTTCAGCTTTAACACCTCTTTTACTCCATTCGTCAGTAAGCTCATCTCTTACTACTATTCCTCTTACTCTTTTTTCAATCCAATCATCAGAATAACCTTTGGCTTTGTAAATTTCTTTCATTCGTTTTTGTGCAAGTTCTGGGTTTTCTATTTCTTGCACTCGTTCATAACCAACTTGAGCAAGCCAAAGTTTGAAAGGTTCTGCTTTCTTAGAAGGAATAGACTGAATAATACGAAACAATACTTCAGTATTAGCACAATCGGTTTCTCTAAGTTTTCCATCTTCTGCTGGTAATTTCAACTGGTGACAATTTGTCACCACTTCGCTTCCTTCTTCTCTTAACCGTTGGCTTAGCTTATTCCAATACTTCCTTGCTATTTGAAAGTCTACTTGTTCTGTTAAAACACTAATTACATCAACTACAGAAAACCACCACTCCTCATTAAACCAAGTCCTTCTAATCTGTTTGCCTTCAAATACAACCAATGCGTTGTGTATCTTATTAGTTGTATTATGTATTTTGTTAGTTTCCATAGATTAACTGTAAAACTGCTATCTATATAAACCTTACGCCGACTTGTCCAGTGAGAAGTGTTATAACACATAATCTCTTTGTTTTTTGTGTATATAAAGCTTTTAAGCCAGTGGACATTAAAAAAACTTGAATATAAGGGATTCTTGAACAATTACCGCAAATTCCCTTTTTTCAACTAATGAATCAACTAATGAATTTATGTTAATACTTGTTTTATTCTGAACTTTTCCCAATTTTCATATTCAAATAATTTATAATCTTATTACCATCAACAATTCCTATAATTTCTTGTTTGTTATTCACAACAGGAAGAACGCTGTTATGTGTTCTCATCATAATATTGAAGGCGCTATAAGCATTTACTGATTGGTTCAGCAAAGGCACAATTTCAACAACATCTTTTGCCTTTAATGATTTCTTTTTTTCATCAGATAATTCTTTTAGGTTTTTAATCTTAATTATTCCTTTCACTTTGTTCTTGTCTATAACAATAAATGCATTCTGTAATGCTAATGCATTCTCTTGTGTTGATGTATCTTGTAGTGTTTTTGATTTCATTGCTTTTTTCATTATTTCAGCAATACTTTCATTTAAAGAAACCTTCTCAAAATTTTTGTTTATAAAATCAGTTAATGGTATTTCCAACTCCTGCTTTATGAGCACTTGCTGATATCCTGCGCCTGCAATCATATACAGGAAACCTCCAAGAAAAACAAACCATAAACCGCCAAAATTAAAAAAGAAGATGTTTAATACACCAATCACTATCAAACCTATTCCAAACCATTTCCCGCCTTTTGATGCTATCATTGTTGCTTTTTTGAGGTCATTTGTCCAGCCCCATAAAAATGCTCTTAACACTCTGCCTCCGTCGAGAGGATAGGCAGGAATCATGTTAAAAAAAGCCAGTATTAAATTTATTCTGGAAAGATAAAATGCAATGGCTGATATAATATTTACTTCTGTAATCTGCAAAATTAAATAGAATATCATGCCAAACACAATGCTGAATAATGGCCCGGCAAGCGCAATCATCATCTCTTTCATTGGCGAGATGCCTTCTTCATCAATTGTTGCAACACCGCCAAAAAAGAATAATGTAATTGAGCTGACTTTTATGCCGCTGTATTTTGCAGCAATAGAATGGCTTAATTCATGCAATAATACGCTGAGGAATAACAATACTGCAGAAATTATGCCAATTATCCAGTATGTTTTTGTGGTAAACTCAGGATAATAATAAGGAAACATATCTGTAGCAAGAGACCACGCAACTATTAAAAATATAAACAGCCATGAATAATGAATAAATATTCCTATGTCATGAACTTTGCCTAAATTGAGTGAGCTTTTCATTGTTAAATCTAAACATGGGCTGATTTATAAAATTAGTGTAAAAAAGAATAAATAGATTATATTGTTATCTATATAACAAAGTAATATTTGTAAAAAAAGTGAATAATTATTAAATAATTATTATTAAATTAAGAATTACTAAAAATAACAAAAAAAGACCTATCCCTGCAGTTCTTCATACTTATCAGCGCATTTCTCGCTGCAGAACCAGATTAATTTTCCGTTGACTTCTCTTTCAACTGTGCTTTTAGGATTTATTAGGATTCTGCCGCATTTTCTACATTTTGCTTTCTGGCCATCCATCTCTGCGCCCTGCATAAATCCTTCTTCAAATGAATCAATCTCATCATTGTCCAGCATTTCCTCTCTTCCTTCGTCTGAGTAAATGCCTTCGTTTTCCTCTGTTTTTTCTTCATCCACAATATCTTCGTCTGCCATGGTCAAGATTAAGAAACAACTGATATATATATTTTGTTAGAGTGTATTATATATGTACTAAGAATTAAGAAAAGAATTAAGAATTGTTAGCTAATGTGCTGTTCTTATTTTTATTACTATCACTATTCTCTGCCTTTGAACCATTGCCATTATCTTCTTTTAAGCTATTGTTATCTTTCTTTGAACCATTGCCATTACCTTCTTTTAGTTTACTTTTAATCTTATTCCCATACCTATGCGCAAAATACAGCGGCTCTGGCAGTTTGTGGCCTTTGAGCATGTTTTTTGTTATTTCTATCGTCGAAGTTAGGCTTATTTTGTGCCCTTGGCTCACGTATATTGGCTTTGCTTTATCCCTTGTTTCTAATTTCTTGCCAATAACATCTTTTCCAAGATAAACAGTATCTCCTTTTTCTTCTCCGCACAGTCTTTTCTTTGCTATTCCTATTGTTGGCAAATCTATAAACAAACCAATCGCGCTTGCTGCGCCAATTTGCCTTGGATGCATGATTCCATTACCAGCAATCATTAATAAATCTGGTCTGTTTACTAATTTTTCAATTGTTTTTAAGGTAACAGGAGCGATTCTGTAGCTTAAGAATCCAGGAATATAAGGTATGCTCATTGGTTCAGCAGAATACTTTGATTCAATAATCTGCAGTGTTTTGTAGTCAATAACAACAATTGCGCAGATAATATCCTTATCAGTGTAAATATAATCAACACCTGCAATCTTTTTAATGGTTTCAAAACTATCTGTAAGAACTATTTTTTTCGCTAACTTTAACTGCTCCTCTTTTAGCTTTTTTAAATCTAACATGTTCACAATCTCGGGAATCAGAGATTCCTGAGAAGTTAGAAAGCTTTGCTTTCCAACTTACAAAAGTGATTAATTTGTTCGAAAATTAATCACTTTTAGTATATTTTTTGTAATTGTTTCGTTCCTAGGCGAAGCCACCCATTTTACTAATTTTATTTCTTTATTTCTTACCTGATTGGCTACGTTCATGATTTTTAGTTTAGGTTTTATTAGTTTAAGCTTAAACGAATTATGTAATTATTAAAAAAACATAAAAAAATTTCATGTGACGGGGGACTGCGTCCCACAAACGGGTTGTGAGCTTAACGTGTTGTGGTCGGAAAAAAACATTAACCAGCTAAACAAATACCTTTTTTGAGGTCTTATAGTGGTGGACTTTAATATCTGTATTAATATTGTTAAAGTCCACGAATATAGTCACGGAGCTTTATGTTCAATTATTAATGTCCGTGACTATACTTCTTTTTTTTAGCTAAAAGCAAATTAATATCTTCATGAAATCTCTCTACTCTTCTTGCAAATTCTTCGCCGAATTCTTTTCTGAACCGCTCTACAACATATTTCTCGTCTTTAATTTTATCATTATCAACTAAATTATCAGCATAAGCTATTATTTTTTCTTCAAATGTTCTTGGCACAAAATCCTTTAATGGTAAGGGTAATTTTTGTTCAATAATATCTTTCTTTCTTATACCAATGCCAATATGCGTTTCGCAGACACGTTGATAAGTTTTTGGCCAGCCTTCTTTTTTTAGTATTCTTGAACCGACAATACCATGCTGAATTATCTTATCCTTTCCTGAGTTAGGTGGACAATCAAACCTGCCAATATCATGCAGCAATGATGCAACTTTGATTAAATGTTTGTCGCATTTAGTGTTATCTACATCTTTAACTATCATCAACGCTGCTTTCTGCACTGCTTTCACGTGTCTTAAAACAGCGTCATAGCTATGCTTATCAGGCGCATATCTTGCCAATAGCTTTAATGCCTCTTTTTCAGTTGGTTTGAAATTGTTTACCATGTTTGCTGTTTTGTTTAGTATTGTGTTGCTAACTCAAAAAGATTAAGAACTAATATATAAAGATTTCGACTTTATTATTACTTGTAGGTGGTTAAATGTTTGAGTAAACGTGTAAAATTAGTTTAAATTGTGTAAATCTTAAAATATCCGAACAATGTTTTCTAAGGGAATCGTGTCGCTGACGAGAATTTCTGGCATAGTCTCTTCTTTTTCCGTATACTTATCTAGTGGTGTAAAACTCTTTAAATAATCCATCCATCCTCGTGTTCTGTCTACTATTAGGTCATACACAGGAATCAGCTTAGCGAAGTCAACAACATAAATTCTTTCTGCAGGCAGGCGCGCTTTAATTAGTACTTCCATACGAGCGTCAATAAACTGACGAAGGAATTGTCTGGCTTTTGTATAAGACTCAGGAATTTTGGCGAGGTACTCTTCTCCAGAAGAACTACGAGGAATAAAAAAAGAATAAAGGGGATATACAAAATTTGGAAGTTCAATTTCTTTAAGAAAAGGCCTCACTACCAGTTCTTCTAGCGCAGCATTTCTGTTGATAAAGACATCCAATCGAGAGGCTGGCTTTAACTCTCCTTTTTGTAAAATTCTGCTCCATTGTTCAAGGCTTAGCCCATGATAACCCCATTCTAATATCATGTTTCAGAAGCATTTTGATTCAGAAGCATTTTGATTCAAGCTTCAGCTTAGGCTTTGACCAATATTCTGTGTACGTCCTAATCAAGCAGGCCACAAATTTTGTACCATACGCCGCAGCAAAGCCCCAATGTCCACCATCAGTGGTAATAATGCCGTTGATAAAGGAATTTTCCCGCCCTGCTAGCATAAATCGATAGAAATGGTGCTCCGAGACAACAGCATCGTCATGCGCGTGCACGACAAACAAAGGAATTTGAATAGAAGATGCAATATGAGTAGCATCGCTCATGCTGAGATACTCTTCCAGTGAGCTTGGCATTTTTTCTGGAAGTATTTTATCAGTGATATAAAGAGCGAGGTATTCTTCCATACGTTCAGCATTTGCATAGCGCGGCGTGGTGAGATAAATTGTTTCAATTTCTTCCAATGTAAAGAATTTGCCCTTGCACGCAGGATTTTTTTTTCTTTCTTCTTCAAAACCATCGTAGAGCATTTCCATTCCTATATTATTCAACCAGTTGGTAAAGCTCCAAAAGGCTGGCCCGAATTCGCTGTCATCTCGAAGACCCCTTAATGTATTTCCAGGCACGTCAAGAAAATCTGTTACAGAAGAAAACACTACGGCTGAATCAAGTACATCTTTTCCTCTGTACGCAGCATGCATCACGCCGTTTCCACCCATACTGACGCCAATAGCATGAACAACGGGAATGTCAAATTGTTCTTTCATTTGTTTGGCAATTTCAACTATAATATAACCTTCTTCAATCCCGCCCCAACTGGCTTCTCCATTTGCACAGTAAAAAGGGGCACTGGAGGGATGATTAAGAATAAGAACATTATAGTTCTGCAGCACTTCTTCTAGTACTATGTGCGTAAAATTATACACTGCATTGGCATGTACATCGGAAAAAAATCCAAAGCTTCCAATTAGCAATGGTGCAGTACTCTCTCCTTGCTTATATATACCTTCTTCCAATGTTCCGTTTGGTAAAGTAAACTGTATTGGCTTATACTCTGATAGTTCATCATCCTGTATTCGCCGATTATTTGAAAGGCCAGTTGCAAGGTTGGCATCCTGCGTAATTATAGGAAGATTCGCATCTATCTGTTGCAGCAAATCAGTTAATTGTGTTTGATTTCTTTTGGAATAAGAAATTATAGGAGAAGAGCAGCATGCTATAGTGAGCCCTACTGTGATAATTATATATTTAGGCATAACTAATTGTCTAAGATTGTTTCGTACGCTGTTTCGTATGTTATGAAGTAAAGTATTGAGTGTCATAAGGAATATAGAAATAGGTATGTCCAAATAATTAAAATAGCGGATTAATTTTTTTCACAATTGCACAAATTTAATAAAGAATAAGTGGTTTTGTTAAGTTTTTGGGGTGTTATGTATTATATATTGGTGATCACTTATGGAATTTATGGGGCAATTTCACGAACACAACAATCGTATTGAGCTTGATCTTACTGACAGAAAAATTTTGTACTTGTTAAGCCTTAATGCCCGTTTTTCTGAGAGCAGCATTGCCAAATCACTTAACCTTTCCAAAGAGGTTGTTCATTATCGAATTAAAGGACTTCAAAAAAAGGATTTTCTTCATGGCTTTATTACACTGATAAATACGGAAAAGTTAGGATATATCACTCATTCTGTCAATGTGCTGCTGCATCCTTCTTATAATCAGCAGGAGCTGTTGAATTATTTGCTTGCAGATAAGCGAGTAACACATCTCAAGCATCTTAATTCATTGGTGAATTTACAGTTTGGAATGACTGCTACCACAATAAGAGAGTTCATGGAATTTTTTGATTCCTTGGTTAATAAGCATCATGCTATTATTAAGGATTATGCCATTTCTACTATTTTAGAAGATCATTTTATGGGATTGGACTTTCTTGTAGAAAATCTCAAAGAACGGCCAACTATTTCAGAGCATAAAGGCTCATCATTTCATAACCTGTTTTTCAGCCAAAAAAAAGGAATAGTTAAAACAGTTAAAATTGACGCAAAAGATAAAGAAATATTGCATCATCTTAAATTAAACAGCCGCATCCCTTTGGTGCAACTGGCACATGATGTTCAGTTAGCTACTACCTCTATCCAAAAGCGATTAGCGAATTTGGTTGAACAAAGAGTAATTAAACATTTTATTCCTTATGCCTCTTTTTCTTATTTAGGATATCAATGGTATGAATTATATCTACGAAAGAAAAACATTGATGAACATAGTTTTATGCACTATTTACGTCAGGAGCCGAAAATTGTCTGGTTAAGCAAACGCTTGGGACGATGGAATTACCATGTCAGTATTTTTGCGAAAAACAACACTGAGTTTAATGAAGTAGTGCAGCGATTGCAGGAGCAATTTCATGATTCGATTATTGCTTATGAGACGTCAACAGTTTTGAGGCAGTATAAATTCACGCCGAGGGTAACATGAAAGATAGTAACATGAAATATGGTAATATGAAAGATGATGTAATATGAAAGATGATGTAATAACAGAAGGAGTGTCAAGCATTTCAACAGTTGGAATAGTTGGTGGAATAGTTGAATCAGACAAAAAGTTGCAGTTTGACGCATTAGTAGAACAACTTTCTTCTCCGGACAAAGAGAAAGGAGATATTCACCACGATGACAGATGTGGTGATGAAGAAGAATGTAATAATGAAGGAGGAATATTCACGACTAATTTCGTATGTTATTGTAATTATGACCAGCGTCAACAAGAAGCATATCAAAAAGTTCAAGAACTCCTGCGTCAAGCATCTGATTTTGCAGATACTCACGAGATTTACAATCGAGAAGCGCTTCGTATTCACGAACGGATAGGCAATATTAATAGACAGTATAATGCAGCAAAATCATTAGGGCTTGTTCAGCTGCAACTGGAGCTTCTGAAAGAATTGAAACGATTTGAGGACGGTGTTGAGTTAGCCTTGCAGCATAATAATCATACTTATGCATTGGATTTCCTGATACAATTAAATGACCACCCCCGTTTACTCAGGTATGCGCAAGAGCAAAATTTAAACGGAGTCGCCGTCGAAACACTTCTGAAGATGAAAGATATTGATGGAGCTTTGAAATATGCAGAAGATAAAGCAATGCATGAGAAATCGCTGGCCATTTTATGCTCCGAACAGAGAACAGATGAAGCAATTAGTTATGCTGAAAAATATAATCTTCATGACAAAGCAGTCAAAATACTGGCAGATCAAAGCCGTTATCAAGATTTGTTTGAGTATGGAGAAAAGCACGGCTGCCAAAGCAAGGTGAAGAAGAAATCAGAAAAAATATTGGAGAATCTTCTTAACGAAAACAACGCTTCGAGGATGCCATCTAAAGCACGTGAACTATGTGCGATAATGGAACATGCACGTGAACTGTGTATAGTTATGGAACATCATCAGCTGCAGCGAAGCGCTTCCTTGTATCGTGAAGTCATTGAAGAATTTGAGAGAAGAGTTAAAGCCAAGAGACATATAAGTGAATATGAAGAACTACTTGAAAGAGAATTCAACAAAATGCGCTGGTTCGACGTTGCTGATTTAGAACTAAGTTTAGGCAATCTTGACCGCTATAAAAAAATATGGAAAAAAACAAAAGAAATTTGGGAAAACCGGCCTCGCGAACCTGAAGGCATTGACAAAGTAATCGATGGCTCTATGATGGATCTTTCCGGCTATGCAACTCAGAGAATAAAAGATGTTTATCTTGCACAAAGCATGATTGACAATCCGCGATATCATTCTCAACATGAAGGATTGCCAAGATTGGGGATATCAACTTGGGAATTGCTCAGAATTGCAATGCCATTGGCAGAGTTATCTGATTTAGAAAATGAAGCAGGTGAAAAAAAGTATCCAGTCATTTCACTGGAAAATGTGCTTGCTGCATGGGGCAGAGAAAGCATAAACACATTCTTTAAACCTGATTATGGTCAAGATTATCGTAATAAGATGTATGGTTATAGTAAAAATTATGATACTTACGTCAACAGATCAGCTATCAAATTTATGGTCGAAGAGCTTCCGTCTTCTCTGGGAAGCGTTCATTCTGCTGAAGCATTTACTTTTATAGTGTATCATTTCCCTCATTTATTCCAGACAAATGAAGCAGTGATGAAATCCATGGAAGAATCAGCAAGAAGAGAGACATTTTTTCGTCTCGGAAAATTATTGGAATATGCTTTGGCTGAAACTGCCCATGATGAAACAGGAGCACGAAGAAAACTTGCTTTGGAGAATCTTCTCTATGTCCCTGTTAATCAACTCACTCAGGAAAATATTTTTGCTATAGCAACCGGAGGGCCAGATGCTGTGTGGAAACATATAGTTTCTAATGAAAAAAAAACTGAAAAACAAACAGACGGTTCATTTATTGACCAGCGTCTTAGAGATATTCAGCAAGAGTATCCTCATTTTGACGAAGCCACTAAAAAAAGAATGAAACAAGTATTCTTCGAAGCTTATACTTCTTCTGAAATGACGAAAGCTCTGGATAAGGCACTTACATTATATGTTGAACTCAAACAAGCGTATGGAATGCCCATGATATTTCCTGCAAAGCATCCGCTTTATTTTTTGTGCGTGCTGCCATCAGATGAAGCGGAAAAACAAGATTATGTAAAGCAGCTCATGGAAGAAGTTTCATCTGTTCCAAAAAAGAGAAAACAAATTGTAGAGATTGCATTGGAAAGAACGCTGCATGACTTTTTTGAAGTGGCTTTTAGCATTGACAGTCTCGTCAGAAGACCAGAATTAGTAGAGAGACTAACTGAATTTTTAACAGCTTCTCCTCAGCAACTCGACGTGTATCTTCTGGCGCTAAAAAATGCAAAAGAGATGGCTATCCCATTTTTCGAATTGGATGCTACCCCAAAAGGTGAACACGAATCTCTTCCAAAATGGGCGTTCCTCGAGCACTACTCACATTTTTCATCTGCCATTCTTACCGAAAGCAGCTCTCTGTTTGTTCCAGGAATCTTGTCAAAGTATACTGTCACGACAGCACGTCCTCAGGGGAAAAAACAAGGCATAAGGGAGAGAATGCTTCGTGAAGTTGATGCTATTGGTTATTTATTTAGAGAAATGCATCAAATAGCGCAAAGCCAAACATTTAAGGAGAAAGCATCTTTTCGCCAAGCGGCAGTGAGTTCCATTGTAGAATTATGGAAAGAAAAACAAGAAAAATTTCTTCCTCCAGAAGTTGCTGAGACCCTTGCTAAATTTAATTTTAATCGCTTTTTCCATGAAAAGGAAGAACCAATACAACGCTATTTAGAAACTGCCAAGAAAAAACAAATTAGCGCTGATTCATTGTTTGTTGATCAGCCGGATATTCTTTTTACCCGAATCCTTGATTCTAAATATTACTTGGGAATAAAGCATGGATTGGATGATGATTTTATCAACGCTATTAACCGCCTGAAAAATGGCCTTTCTACATCGTGGACGTTTGACGAGTTGAGATTAGAATTTAATGAAAATCCATTACATAATTTTTTTAATAATGCTGCTGAATGCACTGGAAATGGAGGAAAATTTCAGAGGTGTGGCTATGCGCATATGCAGGATCGAAATATAAGTATTATTGCTGCCAACATTTATGAATCTAGTCAGCACAAGTCAACTGTTGGCAAAGCTTTCCTATCTCGATGTCATGATAGAGAAAGTAAAGAATTGCTGTATGTTGATGGTGTGGTGATGTTGCAGGATATCGCTGATTTCCTTGATGAGCCAAACCATGAAGCACACTGGTTGCCTCTCTATACAAAAGCTATTCTTCAAACTGCGCGAATGCATCATATAAACGAAATTGTTTTTAATACATCTCATAAGCTCGCACAGCGCTCAGTATGGCAGTATATTCGTCATATTGCAGAATTGCTGGAACTAGAAGAAGAAAAGGATTTTACTTATAAGCAAAGCCGAATTGATGATGGCAGTACTGGACATGGTGTTAATGTTAAGACCATGAGTGAACAGGGATTTAAATTCAACAAAACAGTAGCACAAAAAAATGTTCATTACTTGGAAAAAGTTTTCGATGAATCATACACAGGAGAACATTTGCTGGAAGGATTCTGGATTAATCATTATGACCCTGCACAAGCCAAAAAACCAATTTCTGATACGTATGGAATTGTGAGCCCACAAGATCATCAGGATATCCCACAAGTGAATGATGCCAAAGGATATATCATCGGCTTCCGCAGAAGTACACAAGAACTCATTGAACGATTCAATACAAAGTATGGAGATTTGCATGGAAGAATAGAAGTTACTTAGTATAATTTATGTTGCATATTATATGCCTTTTTTTATTTGGCATAAAATATGAGTTTCAACAAAATTATTTACACTACCAATTATTACAATACCAAATTATTTACACTACCTGAGTTTCAACGAAAAACCTTACACTCTCAAAAAATTCTTATACTCTCAAATTATTTACATTACCTTATCCAAACAACTCAAGCAACTGGTAAACTTAGTAAAATTTAATTTTCCGTTCCTTCTTTCTCCATCACATTAGTCGGCTCAAGCGCGCCGATTATCAAAGCCAACAGCATTACAAATCCAATTAATATTGCGCCAGAGTAAGGATAAAGCATAACTTCAATTACTGCAGCTATTGCAACCATCACAAAGCCAAGAAGCAATAAGATCATTGCGTCGCTAAGTATGTGGTGGAATTTCTCGCTAAACAAATCTTCTCTCATTACTGCTTTGCTTACAATACCGCCGACAATTGCTGCTGAGAAATAACTCATTGCTTCTGTTATCATATGCGCTAATACCGGCGCCATAACTGCGCCAAATGCAATCAAAGGATGTGTCTGCCCAAATGAATTGTGTGCAACATAACCAAACACAGCGCCCCATACACTTGCGTTCCATACCAAGAACAAAATTGAGCCTGCACCGTAAACAATAGAAAGTATTAAACAAACAATCATCACAAGCAAATTATTTAACAAAATATCTATTATCTCCTGATTGATGAAACCGCTGAAAGCCTTGCCTGTAAACCCAGCGACTTTTAACTGCGCAGAGAACATGCTTAATATTGTCGGCTGCGGAAGTATCAATGTAAACAAAGCATACGCCAAAAATACACCAATGAACATGAAGAAATATATCTCGAAAATATCTCTATGATCTTTAATAAGTAATTTTATGGAAAATTTTTGCTCTCTGATTTCAACGTTCTCTTCATCAGATAACAATCTGTTCAAAGAAGGAACAAGTAAAATAGATGTAAATGCAACAGTCATTAAACTTGTGCTGCCCGGAAAAATAAGTTTTGCGCTGATAATACCAATTACAGCATACATCAATCCAAGAAATAAAGCAGACAACGGTCTTTTTTCTAGCCATTTGGCTTTGAATACTTGCTCTAAAACCATGTTTCAACCTCTTTTTTTATACGATTTTCTTTTTTATACAAATTAAACATAAATTCGTGTTTAAATTATCTTATTTTTATTATCTCTTTTTGACAAAGTATTTATAATGATTTTGGAATTGATTATTGAGGGTTTTGAATAACCTATCCAAATAGTCAAAACCCTTAATAGAACCGCTTTGAAAAATATCATAAAAAAGAGTTTTTCAAAGCTCTCTATTTTTTATAATTTATTAGTTATAATAATTTTTTAGATTCCTTGTTAAGGTCTCTTCTGTATTCCTGCATCCACATAATACCTATCTTTGTCAACACTTTATTAAAATTATCGCTCACTCTGTAAACTTTTTTGTAAAGATCATAATCTATCATACCCATTGATTTCATTGGTGTTAAGATTCTATCATAGAATTGTCTTTTATTGTAACTCAATTTTACTTTCTTTCCAAGATATGGTGGTGCTTCAATTTCAGTTATCATTTCACCATCATGCAACAATGTAGCAAACTCGCTCATTTCTGCCTTGTTCATAACACCATTCTTTTTCTTCATTTCTCTGAGTAAAAGTTTTCCTACTATAGCCTGCTGCTTGGTTGCGAATATAACTTCATAAACATCTTCAGATAGGTTAAACAAGTCAAATAGCATTACCATAACATAGTATAATCATATATCAGTATATAAATATTATGGTTTTTTGTGTGTTTTGTATACTTGTATGGTGATTGTGTAGAAGCGGTTGAGATTTGTGCAAAAAAGGGATAGTGTACAAAAGAGAGAATTTAGTAGAATAATTATGTGTAAAATTAAGTTCAGGAAGAAGTAAATGAATGATTACATCGCTTCGCTAAGCTCTTCAAGTGCTCTTCGTGCTTTTCGCCCTTCTTTTTTTTCTCGCTTTTCTCTAAAGTATGTTTCTTCGCCTCTCTTGAAATATTCCTCAAAACTTCGTTTCTCGCCCGGCATAAATCCATCTAAGAATTCTCTTAATACATACCCAATTATCTTGCTGCCATGAGTTACATTCATAGGATTTTTTCTTAAATAAGCACTGCCTTGCTCGACAAATTGCACATGTGGAACACCTTCAGAAGTTAAGGTTGGTTTTTTTTCATCTTGTTGACCTTTTCTATCTCTTCTATCTTTAGTGCCACCTTCTTTACTTACATCAACTTTTTCTTCAACAGTACTGTATACTGTGCTTACCCAATCATAAACACCATCAACAAGTGCTTTTCTCTGTTGCATAGAAAGATACATGCCTATACCTTGACTAAATCCTGCTTCTACTCTTGCCTGAGCAGTTTCAATTAGACTGTCAAGAGATTGTTCTTCTGTAAGACCTTTTTCTGCTTCATCTTGTACTTCTATACCTGAATCTTTATACGCCTTAGCAATTTGCTTCTCAGATAAAGTATCCATTGAAACAACAACAATAGTTTCTCTTTTAGTCCCATCTTGTCCTTTTACTCTTTTTCTATGTCTAATATATCCTTTTTCTATTAATGCATCATTAGGAATATTAGAAATGCTGTTATATCTTCTAATTAATCTCATTAGTTCTGGATCAAGGTCGGGAATTATATCTAAATCATTCATTTTAACATGTGAATCTGGTGGTGTTTTATAAAGATTTTGTTCTATTTTCCTATCAAGAGCGTACTAATTTTTCCTTACGCATTTTGTTCTAAATCTTCTCCTCAAAAAAATTTTCAATAATCCTACCATAATCCTTTGCAATTATTGTCTTATAATCTGCAGGAAAACATCGCTTGTACATTGGCCAGATGTAACGCTCATCAAGAAACACAATAACGCCTCTGTCTGTCTCGCTTCTTATGCATCTGCCTGCGTTTTGCAGGGTTTTTTGGAATGCGGGAAATAAGTAACCGTAATCCCACCCTTTTTTATATTTCTTGTCAAAATACGCAATAAGTTCTCGAGTTTCAAGATCAGGAACACCCAAAGGCAGACCAACAATAATCACGCCATTCAATAAATCTCCTGGCATGTCTATTCCCTCACCAAAACTGCCTGACGTAACACCTAACAAAACTGCTCCGCTTTTTTTATATTTCTTGAACCGTTCAAGCATTTCTAATTTCTGCTCTTTGCTCATTTTTGAATCTTCAAGAAATATTGTTTTTTTGCATTCATTCATAAATGAAAGATAAATGCTGTCTCTGATTTTGTAGCTGGAGAAAAACACAAACACATTCCCTTTTATTTTATTGACTAAATCTGCAGAAATTTTACCTATATTTTCATACTGCGCAGTGCTTCTCTGCTCATATTTTGTTGTAGTCAAAGGCACAATAAGACTTAATTTATTTTTTTCTGGAAACGGCGATTTATACTCTTTTTCTATACACCGTTTCATACCGAGCAAATCTCTGTACATAAACGTTGGTGTCAATGTTCCGGACATGAGAATAGTGGAATAAGCATTGTCAATAATTTGTCCTGTAATAATTGATGTGTCAAGACAAGTATAGCTCAGAGTTGTTAACAGCCCTTCTTTTGTGTTCTCCAGCTTTAACAATCTTGTAAACCCTTCATCTTCACCTTTCCATGCTTCAAGAAATGCAGCAATGCTTCCAATAAAGCTTCTTTTTTGTTTCTCTCTGACAGTTTCAGCAATCACTTCAAAATCTTCAATAAGCTGCTCATAATCTTTTTCTATATTAATCAGATTAACAAACTCTTCTTTTGTAATCTTTGTTTCAGGATTATACATTCTGTTAGAACTACTAAATCCTTTGCTAGAATTATTAAATGAATTCGCGCCAACAGTTATATTATTTTTTACACCATTTGTTACACCATCTGTTACATTTATTTTATTAGATAATTCATTAATTAAATTTTGAATAAGATTAAGATTGGCTAATGTTTCATTAAATCCATATTTTTTTGCTTCTTTAACTGCTCGACTTACCATAAAATTGGTCAGTCTTGATGTTGCAAGTTCTCTGATTCGTTCAGGAAGATTATGAGCTTCATCAACAACAATTATTGTTTTTTCAATTTCGATATTTGCTTTCTTGAAAAACAGCTCGCTTATGTAAGGATTAAAAACATAGAAATAATCGCCTATAATGACCTTTGCTTTTTTTGCAAGTTCTAACGAAATTTCGTAAGGGCAAAGATTAAATTCTGAAGAAAAATTAACTATGTCTTCTGAATCTCTTATTTCCAATCTTAAATCTTCAATTGTTTTTTTTGCTTCAACAGTTAACTTTAAGTCTTTTTCCCTTGTTTTTGTATAATGCGCGCATTTATTTGTTTCCCTCATATTCTTGCAATATTCAACAAACTCATTTGAATAAAGCGCGCTTATATTTGGCACAGCACACATCCATTTCTTTCCTATGATATCAGCAGCCTCAAACTTAACGCCGTGGATTCTCTTGATATTCTTTAAGGTTTCAATTGCAATCTTATGCTGTGTTTGTCTGGATGTCAAAAAGAAAACAGTAAGGTTATTATCCAACGCAAATTTTAACACAGGGCTTAACGCAGCTGCAGTTTTCCCCAATCCAGTGGGAGCATTGGCAATGAGATTCTTCTTTTCTTTGAGTGCAGAAATAATATCTTTTATGAGTAAAGATTGTTCGTCTCTTATTTTTTCATATGGAAAAAGAATGTCATTGACTTCTAAATTATCTTGGTTAATTTTATCATCTGGTTCTGTTTTATTTGTTTTAAGTGTATCATTGATGTCACTTTCATTAATTTCTGTGTTATTTGGTTTAATTTCATCGTTTGTTTCGGTCATCTTAGTTTTTTAGTGTTTTTTTATGATTAATAAATTTATTGATATTTACCTTTCTTTGTATTATCATACTTTTGGTATTAAGGATATGTGGTTAAAAATTTGCCTTTTTCAAACCTCGGTGCAGAAAAAATTAAACCAGTATACTAAAACATATATTTTGTTTTGTATAAATAACCATATCTACAATCTTTAACCTATGTTTCAACATATATTTTCAATACATTTAAATATCACTTGGTTTTTCATTAATTATAGATTTTGCAGATGTTACATATAACATGTTGACATTGTTGTAAATCATTTTACTACACAAACCAAAGGGGTGCGATTTTTAAATTTAGGTGAATTTTAGACGGGGTGCGAAAGTGATAAAGAATAAAGAAATTTTTAATGTGATTTTTAGAGAGAAGCCAACAATGATGTTGGTTGGTTTGTACAATGCAAAAGGCGAAGTATATGCAAGTTCTTTGGCAAAACAAATTGACTGCACATACAGTCACGTAGTAAAAATTCTTCAGCAGATGAATATTGCGGGTTTAATCAATTTCAACAAGCAGGGAAGATTAAAACTTCTAAGTCTTACAAAAAAAGGCAAGGATATTGTAGATCATATTGATCAGATAAGGAATGTGCTGTAAAGTATGCGTTTTTTATCTATTTTAATTATTATTGGGGTTTTATTTTTTAAAAATTGAATATAGGCATAACTCTAAAAAAACAGTAAAAAACTTTTTAAAACTTAAAATTTTTTTATGAAACTGTGGCTGCGCCCACAAACGGGTTGGGAGCGAGAGAAAAAGAGTGTATGGGAGAAATATAATTGTAAGCGGTAAACAGGATTGAGAGCAGTAAAAAACATTAATTGGCTAATAAATACAAATATTTATATTTGGAGTATAATTTCTATTATATTAAATTTAGTGAAAAGAGAGGTTTATAGTAATATAGCAACAACAAGGTGATAAAATGGAACCAGAATCATTAGTAAAATCTAGTCAGTCATCAGCAGGGTCTGAATACGCATCAGAAGAGCGAAGTAAAATATTCGCAGGCGCAAGACAGGGTTTAGAAAATATGCTTGGTCTTAAGAGCGGTGAAAAAGTAACAATTGTAACAGATTTTGCTACAATGAGTGAAACACAAGATGCATTTGTCGAAGTTGCAAAACAGATTACAGGAAAAGATAATGTAACCATTTATGTTCTTGAAGATTCTGGTAAAAGGCCATTATCTGCTATGCCTGATGGTTTAGTAGAAAGAGTAAATAATTCAGATGTCACAATGTTTGTTGCACAGTCAATGGGTGAAGAATTAGATACAGTAAGAAGACCTATGATGAGAGCTGTTTCCAAATCCAGTGCGAGACATGGTCATTGTCCAGGGTTTATAAAACAAATGATGATGGAAGGTATGGCAGCTGATTATAATGTAGTGTATGCGCTAAGCAAAGCACTTGTTGATTTGTTGTCAGGCACAAGAAGAATAAACGTAACAAGTGAAAAGGGAACTAATCTTATTTGTGATATTGATCCTCAAAATTTTCCTTGGGTACCTTCTCAGCCAGTTAAAAAAGGACAATTGGCAAATTTGCCAGACGGCGAAGTATTTTGCACACCATATAATGTAAACGGAACAGCCGTAGTTGATGGTTGTGTTGGTGATTTCTTAAACAAGAAATATGGCCATCTAAAAGAAACACCCGTTTATGTAAACATTCAATCGGGAATGGCAGTTGAGATATCTTGTCCGAGAAACAAGGAGTTAGAATATGATTTAAGAACATATGTGTTCAATCTAAACGGCAAGAAGGAATTCCTTACTAGAAAAGTTGGAGAATTTGCATTGGGCACAAATTTAGGAGTAACTGGGTTTATAGGTAAAATGTTACAAGACGAGAAATGCGGCAGAGCAATACATTTTGCTTTTGGTGATCCATTGGATGAAGACGGCACAAGAGCAGGATATGAATGCAAAGGCCACATTGATTTAATTGTTGTTGAGCCAACTGTAAAAGCAAATAATGGTCTGATCGTCATGGATAATGGCTTGTACACAGAAGAAGTTATGCGCCATACTCTAAAATATCTGCCATTTGGCTATGCATTGAGTAAGATAGAAGAGAAGTTAACTTTTGTTAAAGTTAATAATCAATGATAAGCACAATCCCTGCTGCTTTTTTGTTTCTTTTTTATGTTTTTTTTATTTAATGTTCACTCAACAACTTCTTCCAGCGCTTTTTTCCCTAATTCATTCTTTGCAGTTTCAATAAACATCTTCTCGTGTTTTGTGTCTATTAATCCCCCTGCTGCATTTGAATGCCCGCCGTATTCGCCGTCAAACTGCTCAACCATTCTTCCAAGCAACTTAACGAGATTAATCTTTGAGTTGCTCTTGCTGTTCCATGAACCTGAGATTCTGAAGGAAATCTTTGTTTTATTGTCTTTTGTCTTCGCTAATGCAAGCAAATAAGTGCCTTGAACAAGCTCATGATTTCTTGACAGCATACTGGTAATAGTTCCCAATATTTTGGGTGAGATATTTTCCTCAGCATTAATTATAATATATCCTTTCTCTTCAGTAATCCTGCTTGTTCTTTTCCTTGTTTCTATCCATTTAATACCATTTAATATTTCACGCTTGTATTCATTCAAAGTATATATTGCGCTGATTAAACTCTTTTTGTCGCCTAATAATAATCCAAGCCCAATTGATGCTTTATCTAATCTTCCGCAGGCATTCAATACTGTCGACAGTTCCCTTAAATCACGAATATCCTGTGAAGCGCCGCATAAGATATATTTATTTTCATAAATTGAGCAATTATTTTTGTCATCATTTGAATCTTCTTTTTTGTCGTCGATTAAATCTTGTTTATTTTCATTAGTTATTCCTCCCTTTTTTTCATTATTACTTTTATTAGACTTTACCAAACAAATAGTTTCAATAAGTTTTTTTAATTCATCATCCTTTAGATCATCTAATTTTGTCCATCTGCCTTTAATTCTTGGCTCAATGCCAATAGAAGATAAAAAATCCTGCGCTTTATCATCCTGTCCTGTTATGCCTGGCATGTAAAAATCTGTGCAGTTTTTCAGCAGTTTAAACAATGGCTTGTGCTCAGCACCAAAGAATCTTATGCCTGTTTCAACAGAAATCTTTTTTGAGTCTATTGCATCCTTAAGAATTTCCTCATTCAAACCGGAAAAACTATTATCTTCCTGCGAATCGCCAATTGCACCAAGAATACCCCAACATGCAAGATCCATATTTTTAATGTTTAATTCTTTAGCAAAGATATATGCTACACCAGCTCCGCTTATTTCTTTTGAGCCATTAATACCAAAAATGTGCGGATTGACATGAAATAGATTTTGAGATAAATATTGATATGAATTCTTTTCTTCATCACTCTTTTTTTTCTCTTCATCTGTCTTTCTTTTTTCTTCGTCTATCTTTATTTTCTCTTCGTCTGTCTTCTTTGTCAATTCATTTATTTTTCTTATTCTTGTTGAGTGATGATCGAGAATATAAATAGTTTTTTCTTTTAAATCTTGCTTAATTTTGCTTATATGGCTGGTACCCAAATCTAAAAACACAAAAATTTTGTTCGGCTCAGATGCCAGAGAGGTAATAAATTCTTTTGTAAGACAATTAACAAATACAACAGAAAACTTTTTTCGTTCCCTTATCATTGCTTTAGTCAGGATTGCAGCAGCGCTTATGCCGTCTGTATCCAGATGGGTGATTATCCTGATGGTTTCTTTATTATCAATATTTCTAAAACTATCTACGCACTCTTTTAAGTATTGTTTAAACACCAATATTCCCCCTTTTTTAAGTAAACTTCCCAATCGCAGCAGAGCTGCGGGGCTTTATTTTGCCAACGCTTCAGATGGGAGGTTTACTCTTAAAAATGGGTCACAGCAGAGCTGTGGAGTTTATAACCCCTTTTTTTTGAATTAAATCAAAAAACCTGCCTCGAAAAATAAGCGAACAATCAAAAAAAATGCCTCAAATTTGCCTAAAGATAATCTCGACTTCATCGAGATTATCAGACATGCAAATCCTTCGGATTAGCATGTACCCAGCCACAGCAAGCTGCGGGGTATAATACCCAGTTTGTAATTAATCACTTATTTTTTTGATTATCCAATCAACAATTTGACTTTTTCAGGATCGTACTTCCAGTCTTCTGGCAGTCTCTTATCCTTTTTATAATATTTGACCAACTTTTTTATTTTTGAATCGGTTATCAAAAGCCCTCTTTTGGCAACCTGATCCTTTCTGTTTTCTTCCAAATGCTTTCTTATTTGGATGTTTTTCTTCATAAGGCTCATTATATCTTCAGGTATCTCAGCAAGAAGATTCTTCTCTTTCAAAATTTGGTTTATTGATTTCTTTGTTAAAACTTTGACACTTGGAATGCCGTAAACATCTCTTAATATCAAACCAATTCTTGAGGGTGAATTTTTTTCTTTATATAATTTTGCGATTAATAATTCAACTTCTTTAGGCTTGTATCTTACCCATGTTGGTACTGTTGCTTTTAATGGTTTCTTTGAGCCTGATTGGCCTTTACTTCTTGAATACATTCTTGCCATCTTCAATCCTCCTTAGTTTAGTTTTTTAAATGTTGTTTAAAAATTTAGGAAATAAGAAATAATTTGCTCTTATCTCCAGTATAACAAAGCCAGTATGTACAAACAATGTTATCTCTCGATGTTATGAAGAAAGAAGGGACTGATTTATAAATGTTGGGTTTTTATGGATGTGCATAGCTCTCATTGGGATTATGCTACTGTCAGTTTTCTTCGCCGAAAACTTTATAATTTATTCTCTGCAGTTGCAGCGAATATATCTTTTGTTTTCGGCCACTCGATATCTTACGAATAAAACTGCTCAGAAAACAAATTTGAGACAGTAGCATAATCCTTAAAAGAGCTATGCACATACGTTTTTATGCTGTAAATTCAGCTAAAAATCAAAGAATAATTATAAAATTAAGTAAATTAATAATAATGAATCAAAACAACTAAATTTATCTCTTCTAACTTTATCTCTTTGCCCATTTAGCCTGTAAATCTTTTGTAAGCTGTGCTATCTTGTTTGGGTCTTCATTGCCAGCTGTGTTTGGTGCTGCTGGGGTGTATTTTTTACTTGCATTGTCTAACATTGTTTTTAAAAAATTAGCTTCTGCACCGCCTATCATCATTTTGTTTGCCATGTTTTCCCTCTTTTTCTTTTTTAGATTATTTTAGCTCTATTATTATCAAATAGTTATTGATATTACAATCTAGTTTAGTATATCAGTATATTAATTACACAACTAGTTTATATATTTTACTAAAAATTGATTTTCGCGTTATAACAATTTCTTTATCTTTTCAATATCTTTTGGGAATAACTTGATTTCAGAATACTTGCCCTTCAAAACAATTGTTTTGCCTTTCATTGTCAATACGGATTTCATTTGTGGTATCTTTAACCTGAAATCTTTTATTACCTTTAAGTTGATATCTTCAGGTCTCTCTGCTACGGCAAGTATTTTCTTTCCTTTTTTAATTTCTAATCTTGGCATTAAACATCACCTCGAATTTCAACAAATAAATCAAAAAAGCAAGCAAGTGTATTGTTAAATTCAATTAAATCTGACAAACAATTCACCACTTTTTTATAATCTGCCTTGCAATCACAATATGATATGTTTCTTCTTTTGTTTCGTTATTGTGGAGTTCATAGAATGTTCTTTGTTTGATTGTTCTAAGGCTCTCAACTTTCAAGCCAGTTAACTTTAACAAATTCAATAATCCTGCTTTTGAAAAATATCTTATATACTCGTCGCCGATTTTTGTCCATTCTCTCTTTGGGCAATGAGTTTTGCAGTATCCATCTTCTGTAGATAAAACCTGCAGGTACATATATCCACCATATTTCAGGGCTTTTGATATGTTTTTGTAATATCTTTTTAATTTGCCAAGAGAGAGTTTATTGCTGAATTTGGAATCGACAATGACATTAAATTCATTTTTAGGAACATTTTTTATGTAATTGAAAAAATCAATCTGTCTGAAATCAGGATTTGGGTTTAATTCTTTTGCTTTTTTAATGCATCCATAATCCTTGTCAATGCCTGTAACTTCAAACCCAAGTTTTTGCGCATAATCAGATTCAAAACCAATTCCACATCCAACATCTAATAGTTTGCCGCGTTCATTTAATGTACTCAAGAAAGCAACAAATTCCGGCTCTGGCCTTGTTTTTATATGAGAAGGACTGCACGCATTTAGTGAGGCATATTTTAGCAACCCTTTTTCAGCAGTTTTTTTCGCCAATTTTTCACCTTTTTACTTAACAATCATTCTGCTCATCAATAATTCATCTACAAATTTAATTTGCTCAATTAGTATACTTACAAAAATACACATATAATAAGAGTATATAAACTTTTTCAAAAGACAAGGATATTACTAAAAGTCCTTAGCTTCCTAACAAAAAACAAGGACTTTTGTATATACAAATGGAATTATAATGAAGAACATAAAAAAATACTTATCAAAATTGTTATGTCCTTCAAATATAGTAAGTGACACTATTTGTATAAAAATTTACGTCACTTACTATATATCAAATCACTTTAATAATCGGAACATTAGTGACTAGCAGAAAGTGATTTGATTATTAGGAAATAACTTTACATTAATTTCAGTTTATCCGAAAAT
>JAGVYH010000003.1 GCA_018303325.1 Candidatus Woesearchaeota archaeon | reverse complement strand
AATTCTTAAAAAATAAAACACAGAGATACAATACAATCAAGAACCTGATAAAAAAGAAAAGAATCATAAAAATTAACAGAACAAAATATTATCTTGTGCCAATAAAGGCAAAATCTGGCTCTTGGACAGAAGACTCGTTTATTATCGCTGATGAAATCTGTAATGGCAAAGATTATTTTATTGGCGGTTGGTCAGCAGCAAATTTCTGGCATTTAACAGAGCAGGTTCCAATGAGAACAGACATTTATACAACAAGAAGACAAGGTAAGAAGACAATTTTGAACACAAAGTTTATGTTTCATAGAACAACAAAGAAAGATATAGAAAGAAAAGCAGTAACAAAAAACATTGCAAATAATCAGTTTAATATAATGAAGAAGGAGTATTCAAAAAAATGGCTGAAATTAAGAAACTGGTAGGTATAGAATTTAGTGATATAGCATCAAAATTACCTTTTGCTAAAAGAATTTTAACTAAAGATTATTATATCACCATAATTTTGTATTTATTAAAAGATATAAATGGAATTTATTTTAAAGGCGGGACGGCAATCCAAAAGATTATCCTGAACCACGCTAGGATTAGTGAAGATGTAGATTTTACAATAACTGCTGATATTGAAGAAACAAAGAAGAATATAAATGAAATCTTACATAAAAGCAATTTCTTTGAGCGGATAACAAAAGACAAAGATGTTGAAGGCTTTACAAGAATTATTGTTCATTATAAAGGTTTTGAAGGCGAAGAGGGTTATGTATTCATTGACCTAAACAAAAGAGCAGCACTCTTGTCTAAACCTGAAAAACATATAATCAAGCATTTCTACCAGGAAAGCATCCCAGAATTCTCTTTTAATACACTTGCAAAAGAAGAGATGATTGCAGAGAAGATGGCAGCTGCAATCGGCAGAAATAAGCCGAGAGATCATTATGATTTGTATAAGATAATAAAAAAAGGAATCCCTATCAATCTTGAATTAGTAAAAAAGAAATGCAATAGCTCTGGCGTTGAGTTTAATATCATAAAAATGTTCAATCAAGCTAAAAAACTTAAAAAAAGATGGGATGAAGATCTTATTCCGTTATTATCAGAAGAGATAACATTTAACGAAGTTATGAAAACACTCGCAAAAGAATTTAAGCTCAAAAAAGAGAAAGAAAGCTTTGGAATACATTGCTAAGAATGGAAGAATAACAACAAAAGAATATGTTAAGTTAAACTCTGCTTCGTTAAGAACTGCCAGAAGGGATTTGACGGAATTAACTAAGAAAAAAATTATCCAATTTACTGGGGCTGCAAAAACCGGCTACTATGCCTTATGTGATGGCACTGTAAATGGCACTGTAAATAAGGATAACATATACTAAAAGTGATTAATTTTCGAACAAATTAATCACTTTTGTATATACAAAAGTGCAAAATAATGTTCGATTATTTTGCACTTTTAGTATAGATAAGAACGACAAGCAAATGATGCAGTAAAACGAATGATAGCCGAACGAGAAAATTTGAAGGAGACATCCCGATGATACTGTAAAAAAGAAGTGATGAATAGAGTGAATCACACAAAAGAAATATATAGAAAACAGATATAAAAAAATAGAAAATTCACTAAAAAAGGTAAGATGGTAATATGGTTTGATGGTCTGAAGGTACTACGAACGGCACGACGGAAAT
Source organism: Candidatus Woesearchaeota archaeon (assembly GCA_018303325.1). Classification (GTDB taxonomy): domain Archaea; phylum Nanobdellota; class Nanobdellia; order Woesearchaeales; family DSVV01; genus JACQSP01. Next base: position 59,299 of record JAGVYH010000003.1, on the reverse strand, counting down.
AAGTCGCTGCCATCAAACCATCTGACCTTTTTTATAAGACGGTGGCTGCGCCCACAAACGAATTGTGTGCGAAAAAAAATCAATTAAAAAAGAGGAACATGGTCAACGAAACAATAGTTAAATTCATCAGAGAGCATATCAGCCAAGGCTATACTATTGAGCAGATTAAAGATTATCTTCTTAAATATGGTTTTAAAAGCAATAATATCGACGAGGCAATTGACTTTGTCAGGCAGCAGCCGTTCACAAAGTTTGGCGCAGGAACAGCAGGGAGTTCAGGTGCAAACAATTCTCAAAATGCAAATGCCCAGCTTGTGAAATACATACAGGACAATCTTGCAAAAGGATATGATACAGAATCAATACGAAATTATCTTATACAATCAGGTTATGACGCAGGAATAATCGAGCAGGCAATCCAATCAGCGCAGCCATCACATGTAAGGCACATTGTAGAGATTCACCCAAAAACAATATTTCATATATTTCTGCTGTTAATTGTTCTGGGTGGTTTCGTTTCTGGTGGATATTATCTTTTTTTTAAATTGCCAGCATCTCCTGAGCTATTAGATTATACAATACAGATTGACAGTCCGGAAATTAGGCCTGGTGAAAAGATTTACTTCACAAATAAAATCACAAATATGGGCGATAAAAACAGATATGATATTTTTATAGAGTTTAAGATAATCAACAAAGATACGCTTGACGAATTAACGTCGTGGAGCAAAACATTTGCAATTGATGTTGTTGTTGACAAGCCGGAAAGTGTCCTTATACCAAAAAATACTCCTGCTGGCAGATATATTCTTTCTGGAACTGTTCATTATGGCGAGACGCAGAACAAAGCATCAAACAGTTTCAAAGTTCTCTCGACTGAAAAAGCACCAAGCTGTTTTGACGGAATAAAAAATCAGGATGAAAAAGGAATAGACTGCGGCGGAAAGTGCAATGAGTGTGAATCCTGTTTTGATAATGTCCAAAACCAGAATGAGATAAATGTTGACTGCGGCGGTGTCTGCACTCAATGTGAAACTTGTTTTGACAACACCAAAAATCAGGATGAGGAAGGAGTGGACTGTGGAGGCATATGCAAGATACCATGCGAAGAAGAGGAAGTAACAGAAGGAGAGATTGAAACACCTGAAACATCTAAAACAGCAGCAGAAGATACCTCAACAGAAACACCAAGCGAAGAGAAGCCATCAGATGGTGTTAATTTTGTCGACAAACTTTTGGAAGCAAAGGAAACATCAAAGAAAAATCCTGACAAAGCAGTTCAGATGTGCAAAGATCTCAGCATCAGCTCATCAATAGACCAATGCGTGACAGATGTGGCAAAGAATTCTAATCAAAGCAAGTATTGCGAAGACATAGTTAACAGCAAAAAGAAAGACAGCTGTTACTTATCTTTTGCTTTGAGTTATGGTGAATATTCAAACTGCGAAAAAATAAAAGATCCAACTTACAAAGACAGCTGTGTCAATCTTCAGAAATTGTCTGTTCTTCAAAACACGTATGGTATAGGCGGAGAAAAAGGAAAGACATTGCCCCCAACAGAAACACCAGTTACTGAAACGCCAAAAACATGGCTGCCAGAAGAACTATTGCCGACACCTCCATCTCCGCAACCTGAAATTAAGCCAACACCAGAACTATCACCAGAAAGTCCGACACAGCCAAGTCCTGAACCTCAACCATCTAAGCCAAAAGAAACACCACAACCATCACAGCAGCAACCATCACAACCCAGCCCTGAAGCAAGTAAGGTACAATTTAGTAATGTTGAAGCTATTAAAATAGATTATACTACTTATAAAATAACATGGTCAACAAACATAGCTACCAAAAGTATAGTTAAATACGGAAAGGTTCAAAGTTATTTATCTGATACTACCTATGATTTAACAGAAACAACACAACATGAATTAATACTTAAAAACCTAAAAACTAGCCAAAAATATTATTACCAAGTTGTTTATCTTGACGCGCAAGGCAGTGTTGTTTCCAGCGAAGTTCTGAGTTTTGAGACGAAAGTGTGAAGTTGAAATTATTTAATAAAATCGAATTTTTTGTTTCGTTCATAGGCACAGCCCGTTCATTAGTTTTATTTCTTTATTTCCTACCTGATTGGACACGTTCATGAAGAAATGGTAAGATGGTTTGAAAGTTAGAAAGCTTGACAGCATTTAGAAGCTTGAAGGTTAGAAAGCTTGACAGCTTGAAAGTGTGACCCCTAAAGCGCACCTTCGAGCTTTCAGACCTTCAAGCTTTATAACCTTCAAATTCTGCGCTTTTACAGCTTATAAACCACTTAAAAATTCTACAAAAATTTCACACAGAAAAGCGAAAAGTATATAAAGAAAAACGCATTTAGAAAGTGTAAAAAAAGGAGTTTTTCTCGACGAGAAAAATCATGTTTAAATTTATATGAATTTACATAAAATTCACATAAAAATAGTGATGAAATTGTGCTAAAAATGGACGAAAAAACTGAAGAAAACCAAGAAGTGAACAGTGAAAATAATGAAGAAATGAATAAAGAAAAAGAGCAGGAAACACATTCTGAAGATTTTAAAACTGAAGATTCTGAAACAGGATCAGAGAATAAAACAGATAAAGCTGAGCCAATCCAAGATTTTAAGGCAGAAAAGGCAGAACCAATCACAGATAAAGGCTCACATCAACAGGATAAAAGCTCATATCAAGCTAACTCTATCCAAGTGTTAGGAGGGTTAGATGCAGTCAGAAAAAGGCCTGCAATGTACATTGGCAGCACAAGTGCAAGAGGATTACATCATCTGGTTTATGAGGTTGTTGATAATTCTGTTGATGAAGCATTGGGCGGGTTCTGCACTAGAATAAGTGTGACACTCAACGAAGACGGCTCTGTAACTGTAATAGACAATGGCAGAGGCATTCCTGTTGATATTCACCAAAAATTCAATAAATCTGCATTAGAGATTGTAATGACAAAGCTTCATGCAGGCGGCAAATTTGATCAGGGAGCATATAAAGTATCAGGCGGTCTGCATGGTGTAGGTGTGAGTTGCGTTAATGCGCTTTCAATCAAGCTTATTGTTAAAGTAAGAAGAGATGGTAAAATATATACACAAGAATATGAAAAAGGCAGGCCATTATTTGATGTGAAAGAGATAGGAAAAATTGAGGCGACAGGTGAAAGAGGCACTGAAGTAAGATTCTGGCCAGACAAAGAGATATTTACTGTAACAGAATTTAGTTTTGATATTCTTTCTTCAAGGCTTAGAGAGCTAACTTTCCTTAACCCTGGCTTAAGAATATCTATAAGAGAAGAAAAAACAGACAAGGAGCACATATTTGAATATGCCGGAGGCATTGTCAGTTTTGTAGAATATCTTAATAAGAACAAAACACATGTCTGCCCCACAATTTATTTTAAAAAAGAAAAGAATAATTCTGTTGTTGAGCTTGCGCTCCAATATAATGATGGTTATCAGGAAAATGTGTTTAGTTTTGCCAACAGCATTAACACAATTGAAGGCGGCACACATTTGATTGGATTCAAAACAGCTCTTACCAGAACATTCAACAATTACGCTGAAAAGAATAAACTGCTTGATAAAGAAATAAAACTCTCAAGCGAGGATTTAAGAGAAGGGTTAACAGCAGTCATTGCAGTAAAATTATCTGAACCGCAGTTTGAAGGACAGACAAAGACAAAATTAGGAAACAGCGACATGAAAGGCATTGTTGACAGTGTTGTCACAACTGGTTTAGGCACTTTCCTTGAAGAAAATCCAAAGATTGCAAAATTAATAATTGACAAATTCATAGTGGCTGCAAAAGCAAGAGAAGCAGCAAGAAAAGCAAGAGAGCTTACAAGAAGAAAAGGGCTGCTTGAAGGCTCTGGTTTGCCTGGAAAATTAGCTGACTGCCAGGAAAGAGACCCTAAAAAATGCGAATTGTTTATTGTCGAGGGTGACAGCGCAGGCGGCTCATGCAAACAGGGAAGAGACAGAAAATTTCAGGCTGTTCTCCCGCTGAAAGGAAAGATTCTTAACGTCGAGAAATCAAGGCTGCACAAAATCCTTGCCAGCCAAGAGATTGTAACTCTTGTTACTGCAATAGGCACAAGCATTGATGTTGAATTTGATATTGCAAAATTAAGGTATGATAAAATAATAATAATGACAGATGCAGATGTTGACGGCGCGCATATCACCTGTTTATTACTGACTTTCTTTTATAGGTATATGCCAAAATTAATTGAGGGTGGCCATATTTATATTGCCCAGCCGCCATTATACAAAATAAAAAAAGGAAAAGAGATATGGTATGTGTATAAAGATGAAGAATTGTTTAAGAAAATAAAAGAAATCGGCAAAGATAATGTTGATATCCAAAGGTATAAAGGTTTGGGAGAAATGAATCCTGAGCAATTATGGGACACAACAATGGAGCCAGAAACAAGAACAATGAAAAAAGTCAAAGTAGAAGATGCAGTTATTGCCGATGAGATATTTACAATATTGATGGGCGATCAAGTTGAGCCAAGACGAAGATTTATTCAGGAGCATGCAAAAGAAGTTAAGAATCTGGATGTTTGATTGATTTCTAATGTTGTTTTTGTTTCATTCTTGGGCGAAGCCATTGTTCAATAATTTTAAGTTTTTTTTAGTTCCTGGCATGTCCAACCAGTTCACTAAAAAAGGTAAGATGGTAATATGGTTTGATGGTCTGAAGGTACTACGAACAGCACGACGGAAATAAGTCGCTGCCATCAAACCATCTGACCTTCAAACCTTCTTACCTTTTTTTCATGTGACGGTGTACTGCGCACCACAAACGGATTAAGAGCGGGAAACCGAATTAAGATTAAGATACAAAACATTATCTAAACAAATAATTTGGATAAGATGTAACATTCAATAAGGTATGTATTAAGCCTGCCAGTCAGCTTTGGCGAAAACCTGATTAATTAAGACACAGCAAAGGAACTTGAGTTTACTGATGGTTTTCGCTTTCCTGATAGTCTTACGAGATATGATAGCAAAGCTGACAAAATGAGGGCAGGCTTAATACATACTCAATAAGAAAAACTATTTAAATAACATCTTTAAATATTAATCTTATTTATGGATGTATATATTTATTATAATTATAGAAGGGGGGTTACTTATGCAGCATATACTTAAATGCCAGAAATGCAATAAATATACACTAAAGAAAGAGTGTTGCGGCGAAAAGACTATCGAAACAAAGCCCCCAAAATACTCTCCTGAGGATAAATATGCGAAATACAGGCGAGAAGTTAAAGCAGATGATAGAAAAGGTAAGGGTTTAATTTAAGGAAAAGATTCATTAATTGTAAATTTAATGTTTTTGTTCAGTTCCTGGACGCAGCCACCCTTCTCATGAAGTTTAGTTTAGGCTTTAGTTTACCTTTTTAGTATATAACTTAAAAAAAACTTTAAAAAAATAGAATCATGAGACGAGGGACTGCGTCCTTGGAATGTGTTGAGAGCGGAAAAAGTGATTGTGAGAAAAAAAGGAAATTAAGAAGAAGATTGAGAACGGAAACAAGAAATCAGCTAAACAAATACGATTTAATTAAAAATTATTTAATCTGCAATAAAAGATGTTTGGTGTTTGCTCATGAAATGGAAATTTACTTTACACGGAAAGATTCCCAAATTAAATAAACCTATATTAATAGAGGGTTTGCCAGGAATTGGCAATGTTGGCAAGGTTGTAGTTGATTTCTTGATTGATGATTTAAAGGCTGTAAAGCTGTATGATGTGTTTTCATATTCATTCCCCCATACTGTTTTTGTTAATGAAAAAGACCTTGTAGAATTACCAACTATAGAAATTTATTATAAAAAATTTAACAACCCTAAAAAAAATGACCTTTTGTTTATTGCGGGAGACATTCAGCCGATTGACGAAGAAAGTTCATACTTATTTTGCGAAGATGTGCTGAATTTATTTGAAAAGTTTAAGGGCAAAGAGATTATAACTATTGGCGGCATTGGGCTTCAGGATGTGCCAAAAACACCAAAAATATATTGCACAGGCAATTCTAAGGAAATTGTTGCCAAATATGTAAAAGGAACAAAGGCAACTGACAAGATTTATGGCATTGTTGGGCCAATAATCGGTGTTACAGGACTTTTAGTTGGTTTAGCCGGGAAACGAAAGATTCAAGGTATTGCAATGCTTGCAGAAACAATAGGCCACCCAATGTATCTTGGTGTAAAAGGAGCAAGGGAGATAATGAAAATACTGCAGCAAAAATTAGACTTGAAAATACACTTAAACGAGCTTGACAAAGAAATAAAAGGCCTTGAAAAAGAAATGCTCAAGACAACAAAAGAATTAAGTGATGTAAGCAAGGATATTGCAATAAAGAAATTAAAGCGAAAGTTTAAGGAAGAAGTTAGTTATATTGGGTAGATTTGCAACACGTTCACTAAAAAAGGTAAGATGGTAATATGGTTTGATGGTCTGAAGGTACTACGAACGGCACGACGGAAATAAGTCGTTTCCATCAAACCATCTGACCTTCCTACTATCTTACTTTATTTTCTTTTCATGTGACGGTGGCTTCGCACACAAACGAGTTGTGGTTGGAAAGAGGGGTTGTAAGCTAGAAAAAGAGTCAAAAAAAGGGATTAAAAAAATAAAAGAGGGATAGTGTAAATGGTAGTGTAAATAATTTTGTTGACTTAATTATTCAAGTTATAAGAATCATAAACTAACCTTGTCAATCCGCGCATAATCTCGATTTGTTCTTTGGCAAATTGGTTAGGAACATTTGCCATATCAATGCCGCTTTGTGGGTTTGGGTGGTGTCTTTTATAATCATCACTCACTGTTGTCACTTGGAGAGGTGAAGCAAACTTAGATAATTCAGGTTCAAATTTTTCAAATGGTGAATCAGAATCAATATAAGTAATACATTTCACACAAAAATCTAATTGTCCTTGCGGACCTGATTCCTGATCTTTGTAAAACACTTTTCTTTTTTCTGGCAAAAGCATAACGCCGCCAAAAACAAGTCTTTTTGCAGAAAGAAAATGTCCAGCAAATGCTTCTGCTTGGTCACATGTAGAGATTTCACATGATGGACAGCTGCTTTCAAACTTTTTGTAAAGGAATACTCCTTGTACTTTTGGATATAATCTTGGACCAAATATATGAACAAGAGATAGTTCTAAAGGTATATTTTGATATATTCCTTGGATTCTTTTAACAAGCATTACATTATAAGCAGATTGAAAATTAGTTATCCCAACTTGTTTTAATATCTCATTACCGAAATCTATAATAAAGCCTTTTTTAATTTTCATATTTGGCAATTTTTGTACATCTGACAAGTTTGCTCTGATTTTCTGATATTGCTCAAAGAAAGGAAAATTATAAGTTGCTTCATGAAGAGCTCCTTGAAATGCTCTTTCAAATCTTGGACGAACAGCTGGTTTCATCTTTAAATCAATATACGTACCAAAAAAAGATAACAATCTTTTGATAATATTATCTACAGTTGAAGGCGTTTTGCCAATCACTGAAATGCTTAAGGTAGTACCATCTAAGCCATCATTCGGAACTACATACAACTGTGAAATATCACCCTTTTCTTTTGAAAATGCAGCCACAATTTCAACAAGAGAATTATTTGCTTCAACTATAATCTTTCTTCCTTCAATATGTGGAGGAGAATCAGGCATAGGAAAAGCATCGTCTTTAAATTCAGAGCTGCCTAATATCTCTGTCAGTGTAGGCCTTAGTGGAACAGCTACATACATAGCTTTTCCGTGGACTCCTTTGTGTTCAGATGTAAATGTGACCATAATAGATAAAGAAAAAAGAGTTAGATTATAAATTTTACTGTTTTTATTATTTAAACATAGTGAAAATAGACATTTAACTGATTTATCTCGTTCTATGGCGCAGCCACGGTTCACTATGAAAACTAGGTGATGGGTTCTAGGTGCTGGCAGCGATAATTCATCGTAACTAGCACCCAGCACTTAGAAGCCAGCACCCACTTAGCCACTAGCACCTAGCACCTATTTTTATTTTTCATGAGACGGTGGCTGCGCCCACAAACGTGCTGAGAGTGAGAAAGTGGGGTTAAATGTATTAAGAAATTAGGTTAAAAACTAGATAATAAATCAAAAAATAAACTTAAAAAAATAAAAAGAAGAAATAAGAAGATTTATGCTCTTCCTAATATTCTCCATGCCTTGATTCCTGATGGAGCGTCTGCAACTGCAAATTTTCTGCCTTTCTTTGTTACAGTTGTGTATTTGTCTGATGTGAACTTCTTCTTGCCTTTTACATCATAAAAACTTAATTTTTCAGCCATTTTATTTACCTCCCCTTTATTCTTAATTTTCTCCCTTACTCTGTTATTCTTGTTTTGTTGTTTAGGTTTTAATTTGAAAATCAAACTAAATCCTATATATGCCTTATACGCGGTTATATATAAATCTTTGCATGAATTTAGGTGTAATTTTATCATATTTTATGATATTTATATAGTGTTTTTATTTAGGAGTAGAAAGTTTAAGTTGATTTTTGCGATTAGAAAAAATATATAAATTCTGCGCTTTTATAGAATATTATGCCTGCCAAACTTATCTATTTAATTATTTCATTTGTGATATCTGCAATACCATTGCATATAGCAGTAAGCCTTTTAGACGGAAAGTCTACATGGTTTAAGGCGATGTTTGTCAATTTCCTTGTGGCAATAGCAAGTTTTCTTATTGGATTGAAGATAAATAAATTTTCTGGCTTGATTTCGTTCTTATTATTATTGCTTATTTACAAAATAATGTTTAGAATGGGCTGGTTCAGGTCTTTTATTGCATGGCTGCTGCAGTTAGGCATCATTGCATTGTTTTGGGCAGCGGTTTATTGGATTACGGGGGTTGAGTTGTTCTAATCTAAGGTATTGTTTCTGTTTAAGCCGTAATAATTTTGATTCCTTCTTTTTCAGATATAATTGTAACTAGTCCATTATCCTTTAATTTGTATTTTTTTACCAGTTCAGAAGGTATTTTTATTCCTAAGCCCTCTCTCAATTTAGAAATCTTTGCGTTGTACCTTTTTAATCTATGTTTCTGTGGGACTGCATGTAATTTCTCTGCTTTAATAATTTCTTCACCACACATTTCACATATGAAATAATCATATTCTATCCCTTCAGGTGTTTTGGCTTTTAATTCAACCATTTTTCCATTGCATTCAGAACATTTTTTCATTTTGATCACTCCCTTCTGTCCCATAATGTGCAATATTTATGATTACTAGTAGCTTGACAATTTAATTTTCAGACAAATAACTGCATAATACCCAAAAGGTACACTGTATTAATATGTTACAACATTAAGTTGTCATAGTACTAGTACATATATTAAATGGAATTAGTTTGTTCGAAAATCAAGGAATTTGAGTATATCCAAATTATAAACTGAATTAAAATTATAAAGATAGTAAGATGTATTAAAATATTATGGTTTTCAACCGTAAACTCTAAATATCAGTTGTAAACTTAAGTTATCACATAATAATTAAAGAAAAAATTTGAAGAGAGTATAAACATTATTCAAAAAGATGTAATTTAGTAACAAATTATAAATTCTATCACCTTTTTGTGACAAAAATATACAAAGATTCTCTCGTCGAGAGAACACTGCAACTCAATAACAACAGTAACAAACTTTTTAAAAGAAAAATGGTTTCTTCTGATTGGTTTAATAGTTTTGTTTTATTAGTTATTAGTTATTTTTATTGATGTATTTAATGTTATGGGTGTTTTAATGAAGTTTAAGATAATTCCTGCATTGCTGTCATTGGCATTTATCTTAGGTAATCCTGTTGATATTAATAATGATAGTATTGAAAAAACACCAATTCATCATAAAAACACAGAAAAAAGAGGTTCGAAACATCAAGAAGGTTCAAAAGGTTCGCAAAAAGGAATGAATAAAACTGATACCTCAACTGATTCTTTAGATGTTGTTGTTGATTTCCGCGAAAGAGTGAAAAAATTTGGGAAAGAAGTTTTGGGAGAAACAGCGTCATTTACCAGCGAATTTACTAACGATTTATTTACAAGCGATGATACAGGCAAAGATGAGTATCGCTCACATTTAGAAGAACATCTAAACAGTTTATTCGCATCTATTCCTCAAAAGTATATACATGAAGGATTTATGGATGAATATTTTAAAGAATTCATTCAGAGTTATTCTGAAGATTATAAGAGATTTAGGTTTCTGCCAAAAGCAGTTATTATTGTCGATAAGTCAAAAACGTGCAGAAAAGATAAACCTAGTGAGAAAGAAGGTGGAAGCACAACAAAATGCAAATCTTCATATTATCTGTATTATTTTAATTTTGGAAGTGAAGATGAAACTCACGGAGATAATCAAGAAAAACAACCAGACAATGTTTATGAGATTGCGATTGGAAAGACTAAAGGCAAGAGAAGAACAATTGCAGGATTAAATGCAAAAGACAGAACCACGCCTGAAGGAATATTTTGGGTGGATAGGATGGTTGAAGATCCTGTTGCTTATTACAAATCTGCTAAAGACCAAGAGTTACAGAAAATTGGTCCTCGTTATGGTCCAAGAATGATATCTGTTGGTGTTCCAAAAAACAGAAGACCTTATGATGAAATTGCATTTCATGGCTCTGTTACAAGACTACAAGACACAATAGGAACTGATGCATCTTATGGTTGTATAAGAATGAATAATCAAGAAATTAAAAAACTTTATGGATTATTAGACGAACAATTTGGAAAAGGAATTGGAACATTAGTGGTTATTACACCGTAATCTTTAATAATAATAATAATAATATATGGTTTTTGAGTATGCGCATAGCTCTCATTGGGATTATGCTACTGCCAGTTTTCTTCGCCGAAAACACGATTGTTCATTCTCTACAAATATATACAAAAGTGATTAATTTGTTCGAAAATTAATCACTTTTGTATATAATGTATATCTTATAAGTTTTCGGCCACTCGATATCTTACGAATAAAACTGCTCAGAAAACAAATTTGAGGCAGTAGCATCCTCCTTAAAAGAGCTATGCGCATACGATAATGTAATCATTATAAGAACATTAATCATTATTTACAGCAACATTTGCAGCAGGTATTTGTTGTTCTTCTTTCTTTGGCTTTTTTGAAACTTGAGCCACTCCCTTTTCAGGAATAATTGTAAACATATCTCCTTCTTGATTTTCAAGATTAGCTATATCTTTGATATCTTTCAAACTTTTGCCTGTTAATAATCCACCTAATAATGTTGTGCCAATATCTGCTCCTGGCTTATGAACTGCAGCAAGGTAAGTTGTTTGCGGTCCTTGTGATTGTTTAAACATGGCTTTAAGTCCAGGTAATGTTCTTTTTGTGGAAATACATGACCTTACACTAACAAGTTGAGGGCGTTTATATTCTTTAGAATGCGATGCTAATGCTTTTGTGTCTAAAATAGATCTACCTTTACCTAAAAAGAAACCTTGTTTTTCTATGGAACGCGAATGTGAACTTATATGAAAAACATCTGTTCCTTCTTGTTTTAATTCATCAGTAACCTGTTTTTGACTCCAAACTACTACAACCTCAACATCGATAGGGGTTCCATCTTTTTGAGTATAAACTTTAGTGAATGTTTGCGGCAAAGGTGTTTGAGCTGGCTCTTGTAATCCACTGCTTGTTGTGTGTAATATATTAGTATCATGATCTAATGTAAGTTTGCCTTCATCGCCTTTTCCTGCTAGATATACAACACGCAGTTTACCATCCTTAACCATCTCTTTGAACTCAGGATTAATTTCTACACCTTCTTTTACTAATTCAGGATTAATTAAAGTATCAATAAAATTTCCTGTTTGCGCATAAATTGCCTGTCTGTCAAACTGATAATATTTTAATGCGTTAGGATCCTGCACCACAGTTTTTGTTTCAGAATCTACATCACTACTAAGCTTTCCTACATTTAGTTCATAAGGTATTCCTACCTCTTTTGCAGCAAAAAAAGGATTTAAACCTGGAACTTGGTCAAGCTGGTGTTCTGTAACTGCACCATCTGGTGACTCTATATCCACAGGAACAGACTCACCAACTGCTAATTGTTGGTCCATACCTCTTTTACTTGTTTTAACAGCATACTCTTTCGCACCTACTCTTACACTTTCAAGATCACCTTGTGTATCAATTTTTATTTTACCTTCTTCATATGAAACTTTTCCTTGGTTATAATTGCTGTTGACACTTGTAGATAAGATGATATCTCCTTCGTTATTTTGAAGGTATGTCATAAGGGTTTGTTTGCCAAATAATCCGTCTGGTTTTATATAGCGTCCATTTAAAGAATGACCTATTTGCCATTGAAAAACTTTATCGTATGTTGTTTGGTCATAAACGCCAGTTTGAGGCACTCCAACAAAACCTTGAATTTTTTTAATATTATCACTTTCTCCAGAATCTTTATCGCCTACACTAAAATATCCTTTTTGTGGAAATTTTACCAACCCTGTTGTTTTCCCTGTTGCTGCAAGCTCATTTTGTACCAAACCAGTGGGAGTTATTAATGCTTTAGTGCCAGCACCATTAACAATAACACCTTCTTCTGTAAAAGCAACATAATTTTCGCTTTTAAGCTCTTCTGTAACTGGCTTGTTAGGAAATAAAATGCGGGTATAATGTTGTTCTTCAGGGTATATAGTAACGCCATTTAAAGTTAAAGAAGTACCATGAGGAGGTGCTACAATATTTCTTTTTGGATTAATAGCATTATAATCATTAATTAAGTAATTTCCTGAAAGTATAACTCCATTATTATCAATTCCTCCTGCAAAATCTACTTTTACTTCTTCTGGTACATCTTGTCCATTGGTTTCACTAAATTGGGTATAATCTTTGAATGTGTAAGGGGTTATTTTACCAATGATTGGCACACCACCATCATCTGCTTGCTCCCCTTCTAGATTATAATAAACTGTCTTTTTTTGCGGATTATCTTCATCAGGCAAGAGGACTGTATGAACTTTAACATGCGACGGACTCTTGAACTCCACACCCGCAACTTCCTTAAATTTTCCACTGAAAGATCGCGCATCTGCTGTCACATCCTCTGCGCCTTTTACATCAACATGCCTTATTTTTCCTTGTTTCAGTTTTAATTTACCACCATCTGTTAGCTCTAAGTCGCCTTCAAATGGAACTTTAACATCTGTTGAATAAAAACCTGGCTCGTATGTGGTTACAATACCCTCTGATATTTCTGTTTCTGTGGTTTCTTTCTGTTTTTCTTTAGAGGTTCTCATGAAGAATTCTGCTTCACTTTCTCCAGATAAAACAGACCATAAAGCAGACCATTTTGATGTGCCCATTTGCTCCTGTTTTGCTTTTTCAGTTATCTTGAATTCTTCTTTTTGTTTTATTCCAAATTGTGTTTGTGTCAATGCCAAGCTTCCATCACTTTCTACTTTAAGTGCATAAGTGAAACCTGCTTTTTCTTTTAAATTGTAAATATTCACCTGCGCATTTTTTCCTTTGAGTGTTCCATCTCTGGTAAATGCTTTTATTGGACCATTTATTCCTGTTACTTGGACGCCTTCTGCCTTAAGATATCTTGCAAATAACTCTCTAACATTCTGTATATTTTCATTGATATATTTGCCATTCTCGGCTGTGAAGAAATTCTTTGCTGTTACTTTATCCTCTCCGCTTAATGTTTTTAAATCCCGCATGAAAAATCTGAATATTGTTCTGTCTGTTGCATCCTTAAAATTATTGCCGCGCAGATATTTTCTGGCAATCCATAAATCCTGCTCATCGTGGGTTGTTACATAAGCGCTTAAATATTTCTTCATTAAATTTTTATTTATCTTTCCTTTTGTCAGAAAATAGTTTTGCGCAAATTTCTTATATTCTTTCATTTTGTCAGGATGTTTTGTAAAATAATCATGCGCAATATCGTGATTGTCCAAAATCTTTCCGCTTGTAACTTTTACAGAAAGCTCAGAATTAGTATTATAAGCAGCCTGCGGATTTGTGGCTGCAAGTGTTATTAATTCCATCTCATTGCAAGTAGGGGGACACGGCGCTGCATAGACTGTAAGGCTTAATAATAGGCTTAATAATATTGAAAATGCCACTAATACTATTAAGAACACAATTAATTTAGTCAGGGATTTATGCTGATGCAAATTCTTCACCTTCTGCTATTCCTTCTTCTTCATATTTTTCATTTATTATCAACAGCATTTCAGCAGTATTCAGATAGCCATTCTCGTCAATAACTGTAATTTTTATTGTATGTTCGCCTGCATCACTTTCTTTTGGCGTGAATTTAATAATCCCTATGTTTTTATCAATGTCAAAAAGTGTTGTGTCGTCGGAATATATGAGTTTTCCGTTTGCGCTATTAATATTATCCTGGTTATAAGGAATATTATCCTGGCTGTAAGGCTTAGCAACAACCTGATAAGTAAATTCTTCCCCAACAGCTGCATTTTGATAATCAATGTATTCTATACTTGGCTTGTTTATTAAGGATTTTATGTTTAAAATAAATGTATCTGTCTTTACATTGCCGTCATTATCCACGACGCCGAATTTAATTATGCGACTGCCAACATCCTCGTCTTGCGGTGTGAATTTGATTAAACCTGTGTTCATATCAATATCAAATATAAGTGTATCGTCGAAAAAGCTGACATTATTGCCGTCGGCTTCTGCCTGATACGAGAATTCATAACCAACTTCTGCCTGCAGAATGTCGTCTATCGGCGTTAGCTCTAAAGAATCGCCTTTTTCTCTATATTCATCCTTTATGTCAAAGAAATGAACAAACTGGAAAGTAATGTTTTGCCATGTTGCATCTTCTTTAGTAAACTGATAAAGAATGCTGACTGTGTGGTTTGGCATGATATTTATGTTTGTTGTCACATCTCCTTCTTTTTCGAAAATAATTTCGCCGTAATCCTCTGTTTCAAAATGCTGAATGAATAAATCATATTTATCTGCCACATCCTGCATACAGGTTAAGCAGATGTAATTTCCGTGCTCTAATTGTGTCTCTGAGAATTCTTTTGCTGCTTGGAATAGCTCAGAATAAGTTGTTTTCACTTCTTTTTCAAAGAAACTTATTTCTTTTGTTGTATCTCCAATTTTTATTTTAAGAGGATATATTAATTGTAGGTTGATAGAATCATTGCTAAACTGAGCATTTAATTCCATCTGGTTTGGTGAAGTTTTTATTTCAAGATTATTAAAATTAGAAAGTTTTGAAAAGTTTAGGCAGTCTAATAAATAAGTTTTAATTCGTTTAGGAAACTGCGCCTCTAATTCATTGATTGAAGGAATTAAATCTTCGCCTGCATAAATATAATAAGGAATATAGAAAGGAATGTCTTCTCCTTTTGACCTGATAGTTAATGGCATAGATAATAATTCAGGCGGGAATTCGCCCGATGTTTTTGTTCTTATGTCAAAGTATCCGCCTTGAATAGAGTTTAAAACAATTGCTTCCCTCGCAGATTGTTCTATGCAGGATTCAACAAATTCTTTTACAGGAATTAATTCCTGAGGAACTTCCTGTATTTGTTTAACCTTTGTTTTAAGAAAGAAGTAATCCTGAACATAAGCTGTGATTGCAAATAAGATAAGTAAAACTAATGCTAGAACTATCCAGATGGTTATTTGGCCTCTTTTATTCATTTTGACACCTTTAATTTTGACACCTTTACATTAGACTAAATGATATTTAATCTTATATCTATATATATATGTTTCTTAGTATTATGAAGTAATCACACTAATTCTTTTGAGACAATTTTTCTAAATCTTTTAGGATAATGTTTCAGATATGTTAAGAGCTTTTTGTTTGTTTTTGACAATAAGCCATAGTTATATATAAGTATAACTTACACTTATTTGTAAATTTTTCTTTTTTTGTGATTTTAGATAGCCTATTCTTAAAGCAATTTTTCCATTTCAAATATAAATTCTTTTGCCCTAATGATAGATGTTTTCGCTTTACTATGCAGTTCAGATTCTTTCATTTCATATTGTACTTCACTTCTCTTTTTTCTTTCCATCTCAAATGTTTCGAGCAAAGAATCGACTTTAATTCCAGCAAGCGCTTCCCGTTGGGCTTCTTCATAATGTTCAAGTAATGTTCTCTTTAGCTTATTTCTTACAAAAACAATCAAGGCATCAGCAGTTATCTTATGTGATATCTTTTCTCCAACTTTGTATCCTTGTTTATAGAGAACAGTATTAGCAACATAATACATAGCATAGTATGAAGTAACAATAATCCATAAATCTGATTTATTGTGTTTGAGTAAAAATTCAGCGATATCTAAGCTCTCGTGGGCATTTTTAAGTAAAATAATGTAAATCTCTTTTTGAAACAGTGATCTTTTTAGTAAACCCTCTTCAATGTATTGTCTAACTTGTTTTTCTGCTTCTTTTATTCTGTTTTCATCAAGCATTGTCCATCAACCAGCATTGCTTATCAACCTGTAATAATCTTCTATACCAAAAAGGATAATATTATGTTTTATCGCTTCAGACACAACTGTAAACTCTTTTGATTTGAGCATTGTTTGAAAATCAGCATATTTTATATGTGTAAGGTGAATCGGCAAAGGCAGAAGATTTATCTGTGTTTGTATCTCTTCGCCCTGATTAGCTATCAAAAGCAAGTCAATATCAGAGTGTTTTGTTTGTGTTTTTTTAGCATAAGAGCCAAATAATAATAAAACAAATTGGTGGTTTATTCCTTTGAAACGATTATATATCACTTTAAAGTTTTTGTTTTTCAATAATTCCTGCAGACGATTGTGTTCCACCACAAACACAGAATTGTTAAAGTTTTTGTTAAATCTGCAAATCATAGTATTACCATGTTTAGTAATATCAACAATTCCTTCTTTATTGAGTTTATGCACTGCCTGATAAGCTGATTTGTAATTTATTTTTCGTTTGAGAGCAATTTGTCGAATACTAAATATTTCTTCTTGGCTTTCTATCAGCAGCTGCAATATGTTTAGTTTTTCATTATCCATTTTAAACCATAATATTATGGTTTTGTACCATATATTTAAATGTTTCGGTAATTTTAAGAGTTATGGACGGCAAGAGTTTTTCTTATCACCAGCCACAAATACTGCTTTGCCCAGCAGGAATAAGAAACAAACAAAAGCAAATAGATAAGATAATATATTTTTGATGGCAAAAAGTTTATTGTAATCATCACTTTTATCAAAATAACAAGAATCAATAATAATAGTGCATAAGGAATAATGAACAAATAAACCCTTGCAAATGCAGTCTTAAGGAAGTTTAGAATAATGCCCTTTACTTTTTCTGCGGCAAAGAAGCTCACAACTGCATTGGCCAGATGAGAAAGGTATATTGTAAAAGGAACTCCAAACAACAATAAAAATATCATTTGATTGGAAGGATCAATTAAATAAACTGCAATGAACAACAATCCTACAAAGAATAACGAGATGATTAAATTTGCAGCACACAGCTTTAAAAAAGAGTTAAGATTATATTTCTTATTCTGTATTCTCGACCATACCAAGCCCTTGAAAAAGCTGAAACTAAATAACATCAAAAGCATGAAGATTAAGGTAAGAGCGCCGGTAAAATAAATAGAGTTCTCCATTTGCTGTGCCATTGAGATAAGCTGTTCAGCAGGAAGATTCTGCATTCCCTCAACAAATGTTTTTGCCTTGAAAAGAAATGTTGCCTGAGGCAGAACATATCTTATAAACGTAAATATTACAAACGCAAAAATAAGATAATAAGCCAGGTCATACATGACAGTAATTAAATAATTTAAAATATTATTTTTTTTAAAGCACTGAAAACTTTGTATGAATGATGTATCTGATAATGTTTGTTTAATTGTTTGTGTTATGCTCATTGTTTATCACCGTTAAATTTTTTTGATTTTATTGCATATTCCTGCAAAAAATGGTTTATAGCTATTGTAAATTTAACTGAATTTTTCTTATTAGGTTAAATTTACAATCTTGCAGATTAAATACAAAATAATAAATAATTTTTCATTTAATCTGCAATAATCACCTTCTCCTTTAGGTGTATATGTTTTGTTGGTTGACGATATCTACTATTTCTCACCATAATTCAGGCAGAATTTCCACGCTGGAATAAGCTGCACATGAAACTTGTTTTTGCCAGTTTGAAGTATTTCCCTGCCTTCTGTATCTTTCGTAACCATTATCGCCTCTTTTATCTTAAACCTCCTTGAGAATTTTAACAGATTTTTAAAATCCTTTTTTACAATGATATTTGCATATTTAACTTCAACAGGAATAAGCTCATTGCCTTTTTCCAAGATAATATCTACTTCCTCTTTTGATGGTGTTCTCCAGAACCATTTGGCGTTTAAGTGGGATATAATTAAATTTTCTATAAGCTTTGATTCCTCTATTTGCGGGTTGAGATAAGAAAAAAATGCAGGAGTAATTAAATAAATTCTTTTTAATTTCTTCTCTGAAGTAAATGCATTTCTTGAATAATTATATAATTTCCTTGTTAAAAAAGATTCTTCCAAATAAAAGAAATAATTAGACAATGTTTCTCTATGTATCCCAAATTCTCTTGATAGGCTTTCATAGTCTGAAAACATTCCTGGCTGAGAAGCCACTATTTTTAATAATTTTAACAATAGTTCTTCCTGTTCTATTGGAAAAATAGAAGGGATGTCATGATATATAATTTGTTCTATAATCGATTTAGTGTATTTCAGCATCTTTTCTTCATCTTCATTCATCATCTCAATAAACTGCCTCTTTTGATAACGCTGAAATTCTCTTTTTATTTCTTCTGGAAGCAATTGTTGTTTGTCTATTAATTCTCCTCTTCCTTTTAATGTTAAAAATTCTTTAAAAGTTAGAGGACTTAATGTAAATTCATATATTCTTCCTGCCAAAGATTCTTGAGTATGTTTTTTAATAAACAAAGACGCAGAGCCACTAACAAAGAATTTTAAATTAGGATAAAAATCATAATAATATTTTATTTGATTCTGCCAATTTTTTAATTTTTGTATTTCATCTAAAAAGATATACAGCTTATCATGTATTGAACGAATGCTTTTTCCCATCTTTAGTTCATAGCTATTTATAACATCAGAAAGTTTAGGTTGTTCTTCGTCAAATGAAAAATAGAATATATGTTTTCTTTGAATTTGTTTATCTTTTATTAAGTGATTAATCAGCTGATAAAACAGTGTTGTTTTTCCTGTTCTTCTTAAACCTATCAGAGAGATTATCTGTTTTGAAGTTAATTCCTTAACTAATTCACTGTAAAGGTTTCTATACAAAAAGTGATTATAAAAAAAGTCTTCTTCCCAATGAGGATTATGTTCATCTATCATATTCGTTCACATCTTCGTTTAAGGTATTATTCATAGTATGTGCATAGCTTTTTCAAGGATTATGCTACTGCCTCAAATTTGTTGCAGTGGCATTTCTCTGTTTATCTTTTAGGGAACGGAAATCCAGCATTATTACAGCATGATTTCCGCCACTGCAACTGGCAGTAGCATAATCCCTATGAGAGCTATGCACATACTATTCATAGCTGGGTTATTATAACCGACATGTTTCTCGATAATATGCGTATTATAACCGACATGTTTCTCGATAATATGCGTATTATAACCGACATGTTTCTCGATAGTATAGTCACATATTTATAAAGCTTTCGCTTTTTCGGTTCAAAATAGCGCTTATTAATCTGAAAGTGATAATAAGATACGCAATAAGTATATGTGGTATTACCCCTTCTTAAATCCCAGCGCTGTGCTTGCAACATCACCGCAGTTTGTATCGCCGGTTTCAGGGTTTAGAATAATCTCATCGCCCTCTAATTTCTGGCATAATGGCGCAACATAACCTTCATTGTCAAGAATCTTTAAACAGGCATGGTCAAACCTGCATTCTTCTATACCCTCTAAATCGCAGTCAAATGTTAATTGGTCAGTTGCATAATGATTTCTATGGACACCTAACGGATTATTGACGACAAACTCATCCTTCCATCCTGCGCCCGTCGTTGAGAATGATTTCTTCTGCGTGCATTTGTTATATAAATAGACGACACCGTGCACAGGTCCAATTGTTTGTATACTGAAAGCATACCTGAATATTGTGCCGTTGACCTCTTCCTTTTCTCCGCCTAAAGTGACAATGATTTCATTCGGCCCAAGATAACTTAAATTGTGCGCAAAATTATGCTCTTGTGTGATTGTTCCGCCTGCAATTAAATCAACCTCGCTTTCTCCAGCATTATAATAATTCATGTGGCAGACATTGTCATACATCCAATATTCCAATCGTGAGAATGCATTGTTTGACCAATCATCAAATAAACTGCCGAATACAACCTCTACTCTTGAGCGGAATTCAAAGTCGAGAGACTGGTAAAGTGTTTCGCTTAATGCGTTTGCACCTGCGCAGGTTGATGTTCCCTCTTTATACTGTTGGTTCTTCGCGCATTCTTCTATAAAATGCTCTGTAACCTCTAAAGGATCATTGACACATGAGGTTTTCCCTGAGAATTCAGTGCAATATTTGTCGCCGTCAGAAGTTTGTTTGCATCCTTTAACGTCGTCACAATTCTTTTTTTGACAGTTTTCAGATTGAGGGGCACAAAGTTTATTTTCATCATTAACATAAACACTTCCTTCAACACCGTCGAGGATACTTTCGTGGGCAAATGCGAATGATGCGTCTTTTTGTTCGCAAGGTTTTGTTTCATCAGCACAAGCAATAACACTACCCTCTGCGTCTAAACCAGCGACGTTTTGGGGTGGGGCGTAGGGTTTGGGTGGCTCTTTGGGTTTTTCTTCTCTTTTTGGTTTTTCTTCTGCGACTGGAGCGACAGGTTGTGGAGCTTCTGCTTCCTTTTTCTTTTCTTCAGCTGCTTTTGCTGCTTTTTCTTTCTCTTTTACTTTTTTTAGGCCAGCTTCGAGATTACTGAGAGAAGTACCCAATTTTTGGTTACAACTTTCTTCACTATTACATAACTCTACACCATCACTTGTTTTAATTTTAATTATATTTCCATCATCATCTGTTTCAACTGTGCCACCAAGTGCTTTTTTTAGTTCTTGATTTTTAACTGTTTTTCCTGATTTTTCTTCTAATTTCCACGTTCCATCATCTTTTTGTGTCATTTTAACTGTTGTTCCCTCGACGATTGCTGGACTGTTACCACCATAAGTTATTGTTGATGTGCCTGAATCACCTGCTTGAACTTGCTCTTCTTTCTTTTTTTGTGCTTTAAGCGCTGCTTGTTGCGATTGTTCTAATTGTGGTGGTTCAGGTTGAGGGGGTTGAGATGAAGGTGGAGGAATTAATTCCACTTCCTGAGGTTGAACAAATTGTCCAGCTGCTGCGATTGTATCTTTCATTTGACCTTGTATTTGGTTTAATAATGGTTTTAGTTGATCTTCTGCTGCAGAACAAGCATCTTTATTTACAATACAATCATTTCCACTTACACTTAATAACTTACCCTCGCTTGAAAATTGAACTGTTTGACCATTAATTGTTCCTGACCACACACCTGATGGGATTACATTAAATTCTGCATCACCAAACAAAACTGTTTGCTCTTTACTAGATGGATCATAAGTTGTTACAACCTGCTCTTCACCTGTACCAACCCACTGAGTAACTTTTGTTATCTCATTACTGTCTCCAATAGTGTAAGATATAATGCTATCAAAAGAATTTACGTCAAAATCATCAAATTCGCCATAACCATTTTTATAAACCGTTAATACTGACTTGTCATCCTGTTTACTAAAAATATAAACATCTTCTTTTATCCCATCTTTATCTATGTAACACCAATTAGAATTACATTTAATATAATCAGGATTTACTGCATCTTGAGGATGGTCTTTTAACATTTGCGCATATAACATTGCTGTTTGTTGCTCATCTAATCCTGCTGTTATTAATTGATTTCTATAAACAAAAGGATTTATCTCAACTTGAGTTCCATCTTGTTGAAGAAGATAATGTTCAACACCATCTTTGTCTGTGGTGATTTTGATAAATGTTCCTTGTGGTTCTGGTGGTGCTTGGCCTTCGCTAAATTGTTTTTTCTTATCATCATAACCAATCCCACCTGCTTGTTCAGCTAAGGTTGAATCCCTCTTTGCTTTAATCTCATTAAATATTGCGGGTAGATTATTTTCTACAAAATCACAATCTGTTTGAGTACAACTTATTCCATCAAGAGATTTAATATTGCCATTATTATCAATCACAACCAATTGGTCTCCAACAATTTTTCCTTCCCAGTTATTTGTTTGATGATTATACGAAAAAGTATATGTTGGTAATAGTAGTTGTGAGTCATCTGGTTTTTTTATGTAAGTAATCTCCCTTTCTCCTGTTGTGGGGTTATAAGTTGTAGTTGCGCCAGTTTCAGCGTCTGTGAAAGAAATAACAGCTACTTGTCCTACTTGTGTTTCATAATCAGTCACACCATCATAATCCCCATCATCAATCTCATCTTGGGCATCACTTATACCATCTGCTGAAACCCCCCTATAAATTTTTACTGTTTGTTTTCCTTCTGCTCCTTTTTCAATTTTATAAACATCTTCACCAACATAACAAGAAGAAGTGTCACATGACATCTGCTCAATGTTCATTTTATCTGGATGTTCCTTGCTCATTACTTCATAAAGCAAGGTTAATTGTGGTTGCGATAATTTTCCGCCTGTCTTTGTATCCGCCATATTTTGTAGTTTTTGCTGATAAACACTTTGAGGAATAACCTGAGTTTGACCTTTAGAATCTGTAAAGGAATATTGCCAGACTTGTGCGCCTCCTGTCCCAGTTACAATTGATGCAGTTATGCCTTGTTGAGGTGGTGGCTGTGATTCTGCTATAACTTTAGATAAAAGTTGCTTTCCCATAAATGCTTTTGTTTTATCCCCTGGTTTACCATCAGGTATACAAATTCCTGTTTTCATTGAGCCTATACAGGTACCTGGACAATTACCATCGCTACAGTAAAGTTTTATCCATACGTTTTGTATTTCTTTAACAGCTTCTTCTTCTTGACCATCAGTAACACTAATACCTAATTGTTTCAATGCTTCAAGAACTATTTCGCTATTTGCATCAAGCTTAACTGTTACTTCTGAAAGTGCTACTTGAGCTTTGATTAAAGGGTTTTCAGGTATAGACAGTGCAGATGGTTGCGCTTGTTGAGCTGGAGGTAGTACACCACTTGAATCTAGTTGTTCTTTGTATTCCTTTCCATCTTTTCCTTTATAAGTTACTTGTTGATTTGTAACAATACTTCCATCTAACTTAACAAAAACACGTCTGTTATCATCCCAATAAACCTTTTGTTCATCTAC
The DNA here is from genome assembly GCA_018303325.1 of Candidatus Woesearchaeota archaeon. GTDB lineage: Archaea > Nanobdellota > Nanobdellia > Woesearchaeales > DSVV01 > JACQSP01. The sequence continues at coordinate 35,845 of JAGVYH010000003.1, read as the reverse complement.
CATTGCACCACCTGCATATGATACAACATGAGCTTTTCCTTCATGATCATAAGCTAAATAAGTTTCTGGCAATGCTGGATTTTTTGAAAGAAAAAAGACCACCTTATTTTTTATTGGTTCTCCTTCTGCATCAAACAAATCAGCTACTAATCCTTGAACTTCATTTCCTGTTTGGTCATACGTTGTTTTTGTGTAAAAACCCACTGCGTTTGCACTCGGAACTAGTTTGTAATCTATTTTGCCATTTTTAACAAAGGCAGTAGAACTATCTGAGTAAGTTATTTTCCCTTCATTTATCTTATATGAATTCAAATCAGTATGAACTGCAAAGAAATTTCCATTAACATCTTCGTAAACAGTATAACCTTCACTATATTTCTCAGCTCCTTTAACTTTCACATATTTAATACCTGTGCCTTCTTTCCCGATTACTACTAAAGAATTACCTGCACTAAACTTTGTACCTTTTTCTAACGGAACAAAATCACCTTTTGTTAGAACACCATAACTTTGAACTCCAGTTTTACTCATCATTATTATTGGTTTTCCTTCATTTGTCTTTACACCTGTTGGTATTGCTTGAAATAAATGCATCTCCCCTGATCCTGCTTGTCCATATGTGGCATAGTAAGGTTGTGTTTGTTCAGACAATGCAACTTCAACACCTTGCTCTTGCGCATATTGATATTTCTGGTCAAACAAACCTTTTTTAGTATCATCTGCTTTATTTATTTTATCTCCAAAAACAATAAAATTATTCCCAGCATTATCTCTCACAAGAACAGCAGCATTTGACGGCATTTCTATAAACTCATTACCTATGATAACTCCTTGTTTACCATTAAATGTATAAATTTGTTTACCTGTGGGTGTTTTATAGTCTGTTGCTGCTGGTTGTTCTTGACTAACTTGGGGTAGTGGATGTGTCTTTAGATTTAGCGGTTTGGACTCAACAATATATTCCAAACCCATAGCTGCTGTCACAGGCGGTGTTTGTTCTGATTGAAAACCAAACTTAGTCTTAATCTCCTCAGGAAGTAATGATTGCTCATGAGATTCCTCTAAAATTTGTGAATAACCCTTACTTAATTGAGCTCCTGTAGAATCCATAAGTACAGGTTTCCCTTCTTCATCTCTTTTCAAATCATTACCTTCTGCAATCATATAAATTCCTATAACTTTTGTTGGAACTAATTCTTTTTCTACGACACCATTAGAAATAAAAACTATTTCTCCTGATGGACTTTTAAGTTTTTCTGTAGTTGTTAAAGGAGTGAGTTTCTCATTTCCTTCGAGCGTAAACAATCTCGTACTCCCATCTGTATCTATGGATGAATATAACTTCTTTCCACCACTATTATAACTAGTTGGAGCAACTGAAACTAATTGAAAAGGATTATCTTCTCCTCCTGTGCTTGCAAAGAGTAAAGAAACACCTTTTCCTTTATAAGTTACTGCGATATCCACTTTTGATTTATGAGATTCCGTAAAATGGATTTGAGCAGATTCAGTTCCTGTAGTATATGGTTCTTTGGAATAGGGATAACTATCTTTACCACTAATAAACGCATATGCAAATTGTGAACTACTTCCATAGTATCGGACTGGCACATCAACAGTTGAAGGGATTAGCAGATAACTGGTTCCTATTTTTAAACAAAAGGAGGCACCACAGTTAAAAACCTCCTTGCCTGTGGCTGTTTTATAATATGTATTAACTGGTTTTTTTCCTTGTTTGGGTGTAAACACTTGAAGAGGAACAGGTTTTTCTTGCTTTACTCCTAAAGACTTAACTTCAATACTTTCAGCATCTTCACCTTCTCCCGCCATCCCTACCAAATCCCCACCCAAATTATCATAACCGCCATTATTCAGATTATTATAATTCTTTTTGTATTCTGGACTTTGAAATATTACTAGAGATGTAACTATCATAAGCAATGTTATGAATATCAGTGCTTTGCGGAATTTGCGTTTAGGCATTTTGTGCGTCACTAATCATTTTTCTTAATTTTTCTATTTTTTGTTGGTTTAACTCATTTAGTATAGATTTACACTTCAATAAAAAAGATTTAACAGTTATTTCATCTTTCAATTCAATCTCTTTTAGATAATATTGAACTTGAATCCTATCTGATTTTAAGGTTACTAAAAAATCCTTATCTTCTTTGGAAAAACCTTCGATTAAATCCATTAATTCTATTGTGCATTCATGTATTTCAGATTTTATCCCGGCTTTCATTAAAATGGAATATAATGCATTATAACTGGCATAATAACCAGTTATTACCTTCCATTTCTTGCTAGAAACAAGCATGTTTCCAATAGTTTCATCTGCTTCTTTCATGTATGCTTCTGAAAGATGAGGCTTTTGCTCAATGAGTTGTATCCCTCTTTTTTGATTGCAGCACCAGTTAATTTTTTTGTTAACCAAAGTAATACCCCCAAAAAATATTAACAATCTTATCAATATTCCCGAAAAGCTTATGGTTTATTAAAATCTCTTTTGCTAATGGATTTTTATTATATATAGCACTTTCCAATCCCTTCCAACTAATATATTCAATATTTATACTCCTTGTATGCCTTTCTTTAATTGAATTAATTTTGTTTTTGTCGCATTTTCCTATAATTATTAAGTCTATATCAGATTTCTTATCATAAGTATTTGAAGAGAATGAGCCAAAGAGGATTATTGATTCACAACAAGGTATTAATTCTGGAATAAGAATTGATAATTCTATATTGTTTAAGGCAGAAAAAGAAGAAATGGTTTCTGTTAAAAATAAGAATAATCTTGTCTTGTAGTTCTGAATAAGAGAATAATATTTACTATTTCCACTTTTTTCGTAATATAATATGTTAGAATTTACTAATTGGTTTAGTTTGTTCAAAGCAGTTTGATGGTTAATAGATATCTGCCTTGCGATTTCTCTACCAGTCAATCTTTTATTATAATTATTAATATATAAAGAAAGGATGTCTATATTTTTAGACAATTGTCTGCTTTTTTTAGACATCACCTGTTTTTGGCTAATATCAGCCATGTTTGGCTTAATTGGCTTATTAATATTTTTTTGTTTTGGCATTTTGTGTTTCTTACTCTTTAAATATTTTTTATGTTCAGTGTTTTGTGTTTCTTATTCTTTAAACCTTTTTTATGTTCAGTGTGTTATCAACCACTTCCACAATGGAATATAGTTAATTCCTTTTTCCTTTTTTTCTGTGTCTTTGGTTTTATTTAATTTCCCAATGTCCAGCACTGGTTTTGCCTATTCTTTTCAATGCTTTTTTTTGTTTTAGTTTTTCTAAATATTCTTTAACTGTATCAATACTAATTCTTAGCTTTACAGCTAATCCTTTTCTGGATATTTTAGGATTCTTCTTAATTTCGTAAATAATCTTTAGCTCTAATTCGGTTAAAACTTGGGGGGTATCTTAGGGGGTATCTGGGGGGGTATCTTCTGAACGGTAAAACACTACGGAAAAGCCAGTTTTTAACCGCATTGGCTTTCTGGACATATTCTTTTAATAATTTAACTTTGATATCATTGATATTTTTCTCAGAAAGTTCTTCTTCCCAGTTGCTTCTGCTTTTGTGAATAATCATTCTTTCTAATTCTCGTGAGCTTAACTGTCGATTTTCATCTGCTACACGCATATAAGCGCGGCCAAAAGCATAATATGGTTTGTTATCTCCCACAAAAGCAATTTTTATTATTTTCTTATCTTTTCTGGAAATCATCTCTAATTTGGGATATATTTTTGGCTCGATTGAATTAGCGATAGTCTGGCTAATCTCACGAAGGGTGTTTTCGGTGCAGTTCGTTCCTACACAATTACCAGAATTATCAATTCCAAAGTAAAGTTGACCTTTGCCATGTTTGTTGAGTATGGCAACTAAAGAAATGATTGCTTCTTTTAGTTCAGAGGTAGATTTCTTGAATTCACGGGTTTCGGTTTCTTTCATTTTTTGGCTGGAGTCAGTTTATCGCTGGTGGATTTTGGTTGAATTATAGTAAGTGACGTAAATTTTTGGTAGGTAGACAAAGTTAGTTATAGATAATGTGTCTCCCTTATAAAAATCTAAAATCCAACTAACTTTGACACACCACCAATAAATTTGTTTAGCTGATTTTCTGTTTTTTAATTTCTTCTCCGCTCTCCACACGTTTGTGGGACGCAGTCTTCGTCTTATGAAAAATAAAAATAGGTGCTAAGTGGGTGCTAGGTGCTAGGTGCTGGGTGCTAGTTACGATGAATTATCGCTGCTAGCACCTAGCACCCAGCACCTAGCACCTAGTTTTCATAGTGAACTGGTTGGACATGCCGAGAACGAAACAAATAAAATATCAAATCTCAATAACTCGGCAGCTCTCAATAACTCGGCAATTCCCCAAACTCTTTTTTCTGCGCTGCAAACTCATCATCTACTTTGGAGTCATCATCACTTGAATCGCCCCAGTCAAACATATCGTCTAATTCATCGTTTAACTGCTTCAAATTCGTCATTAAATCCATGAAACTGATTACACCAACGAGGAAATTTCTGATTCTTATTCCTGTACACTGCATTCTCGCTGCTTTGTTAGTAACAGGCGCTTCACAGCCAATCTCAAATGCTCTTGAAACAAGAGATGAAGCCAGTTTTGTAGTATATTGCCTTAACAAGTCTGGAAGTACGTGCATAAACTGTCCAAAAGTAAGGACACAGAACAATCTCCATGCCAAGTCCGGACAATCTTCAATATTCTCTCCCAACAGATATGCTTTATTATAACAGGTATTCTGCGCAACTAATATTCTTTTTACTGTTTCTAGAGTTCTTTGTATTGTCGGCAAACAAGGCGGCCAACATATCAAAGCAACCCAAAAATTCTTCTGCGGATCAAATGGAAATCTTATCTGCGATGAGCCTGCCCAATATTCTGCGGGATCAATAGATGTTCTCTCGCCGCCAATCTTATTCATCTTTTCAATATCTGCATCTGTTAGTTTTGGGCCAATGCCTGCCTGCGACCATATATAATCAGGCGACCATTCAGCAGGAAAGTTTAATGCTCCGTTTGTTATTTTACTATTCCATGCTTGTGAGCATTGAGAGCATAATGTTAAATCACAAACAAACCCTAAACTGATTACATTCTTGTCTGACCATTGCGGATCAGTTGGAAGAGCTGGTGTTTTGCCGCCTGTCCATATCTTTTGAAGAATATCTGAGCCAAGCTTGCATTCATGCGCAGCAACCTCTGCAGGCGCAAATGCAGCGCCGATACCTTCGTAAATCATACACATGTTATTGAATATCTGCATGACCAAATTTATCACTCTGCAAAAAGGCGCTAGTTTAGTTAAGAAATCAAGAACATCTATCATTGTATCGAGCATATCAATTGCATCTTCATATTTCAAAACTGCATCTAATGTGCTGTCGCCAGGATTAGAGAACAGGTCTTTACCCATAGGAATATCTGCTGAGAATACAATCACTTCATTCGGCGTGAACGCCTTTTTGCCTGTTTTAGAGCTTTGAATAAGCTCACCTTTACATGCAACAACCATTGTTTCTTTGTCTTTAAGTTTTTCCTGCTCAAACTGAGGCAGAGCTAACATTAATTCTTTTACTTCCTTGCTTTGTGTAGGCAATAATAATGGCGGATAAGTTTGAGTAACAATCGCAACTGGTTTAAGATCACCTTCTGCAAATACCTCGCCTAAACTTGCAGTGCATTCTGTAATAGTTAATTCATGGACAAAAGAGCTTAATGCGCCTGATTTTCTTTGGTTAGTTATATCTAAATGTAAATTAAATAATGTCTGTGTTGACATGAATAAAAAGTTCTTGTTTAATGCATAATCAGAGCCATACTGCGCAAGAACATCGACTTTAAACTCGTCGTTAAAGAAATCAACTTCTTTTTCAACAACCTGATAAATCTTAAATTTAGGGCTTGTGCCAGTTACAGTGTTTCCTGCCATGTCTGTTACAGAAATTTCAAACTGATAATTTCCAGCAACTGAAACTGTCGGCAGTTCCCAAACACAGTCATAAACATAATCTTCTTCGCTTGGCTCGCAGCTAGTTGCAGGTGATGGAACTGGCCATAATTCCTTTGTTGTTAACTGCGCGAGAATCTTTGAGGGATCAACAACACTTCCCTGCTCAGATATTTTAGCAGTTATTATTATAACTTCGTCTTCAGCATTGGTAATTAGTACACCTATTGGTTGTCCTGTTAGTGCCTCACCTGAAGATGATTTAATTGCCTGTCCTGTTGGCGGCTGTTCTGAAGAAGATGAAGAGGAAGGTGAAGATGAAGGAGCAGCTGATTCTAATGGCGCTTGTGATGTGCCTAGCCCTCCTGAAAATGATTCTTCTGCCAGAGCACTTCCGCCTGCGCTTGCTGAAGACACATCTATATTAAGTATTTCTGGGGCAGTGCCGTCGTAGATTAATTCTTGAGAAATTGCAGTTATATCCTCTACACTTAAAGCATTGCCTGCTAAATCATGTGATTCTGGATGCAGTTTAGCAAGTTTCTTGACGTAGATAAGATTAGTAAGCGGGTCTAGCATTGGTGAAGCGCTTTTCATTTTTGAAGGATTTATGTTTGTCCATTTGCATGTATAGCCTCCTTCCAATGCGATACATTCTGTCGGTGCTTTCTTTGCATCACCAGTTATCTGTGATAAGTCTAACCAAACTGTGTCTTTACTTAATCCTGACTCAGCTTCGCTTATATCTGCGTAAATTGTATTCTTGCTTGTACCATTAAGGTAAAGCATGTTCATCTCTGTATATATTGCTATAAGCGCTGGTGCAACCTCATCAACATTTAGAGTAATTGTAAAAGATGATTCTGCTGAATTACCGTCTGCATCTGCTACTTTAACTGTTGCGCTTAAACCTTCTGGATTATTCAGCTCAATACTTTTCCATGACGCTTCATAGGTTGTGATTAAATCTTCGCCTGTGCCTTCTGTATATGTTGCAACAGAATCTGCTTTTTTGGATTTATACGCTGATTTTTTCGGATTTAAACCAGAAAAGTCGCCAATAATATTAGTTGTCGCTAAAGGATTATCGTCGGTGATATTAATATAAATGTCTACTTTAGGAATTTCATCTTTTTTAATATAAGTTAATGGCATACCGCCTTTTTTTATAGTAAAACTTGCATCATGTATTTCAGGCGCAGTTACATCAAGATTTTCTTTCATGCAGGATTCTTTTTCCAACCCAACTTTGTCGACTGCTTTTATACAAAAGTCTATTTCTCCGCCTGTGATGCCTAATTCAGTGTATGTTTTAGAAAGGGTCTCTGAATATTTGCATTTATCAAAAGTTGTAACCTCATGGAAAGGCTCTTTAGCAGTTTCATCTTCTTTAATATATAGCTGTACACTTGCCAATCCAGCGCATTTGTTTGTACATGTTGAGGCGGTACATGCCTTGTCCTCAGCATCAAGCTTAAAAGTAACCTTTTGCTCAGCTGCTTTTTTTGTCGGCGACAAACTTAGGGTTGGGCTGATGCCGTCAACAATAATTGAGCCGTCAAATGTATCCATTATTTGGGAAAATTGATCAGTAAGTGTTACCTTATAATTTATAATACCCGCATTTTTGTTATAAAGCAGGGTTTGTATTATGCATTCATAACTGTCTGTCTCTCCTGCGGTGCACGACTCTGGATTAATTGCAGGGCCGTCATTGAATTTGACACTCACATAAGATTCATCAAACGCCTCTTTTGTATAGATTAATGTAATAGCGAGATTAATAAAATCATCTTCTTTTGTTGAGGTATAGCCTTCTAACCCTGCTGAACCTGTTGCTGAAACAGACATAATCTTGCCTTCAACGCCTTCTTCAAGCTCATCGTCTGGCGCATAAACAGAGCTGATATAAACAGGCATTGTCAGCATCAAAGAAATCATAAAACAAGCTAGAAATTTTAATGTAATTTTATCTATTGTGGTTTTATCTAATTTATATGTTGTTTCTTTATTGTCTTTCATTGCAGATTGGGTTTTCATTTTAGTTACCTTCCACTTCTTTTCTAACTCTTTATTCGCGACATCTAAAATTCTAAAAGTTACGTTTACTTACTTCCTTACATGTGTTTATTTTTCTTACTTTTCAAACACCGGCTGTACTTTATTATAATTTATTAATGAGCATGCTTCTCTGTGGCCCATTGCCCCAAAATAATCTTTTATTTTTGCGGGCTTGCCTTCATCGAACACAAACAATATCATCTCTTTTGCGCCTTTTAATGATTCCTCACTGATAATTGTTGTGAATTGTGAACCGCCAGATATAAGTGATTCAACCTCTTGGGTATCATCAGGATAGTAAATGTCTTTTGAGGCTTTGTATGGAATAAGGGTTCCAGGAATGTGTATTGATTCTTGACCTTTCTTGATGTCTAATTCACCTTTCCATTTCTGATTTTTGATTAGCATAATATCAACTTGGTAAGTGCCTGATGTAATCTCAATCTCCTGCGCTTTATCTGTCTCGTCTGCTTTATATAATGATATCGTGTATGGATTGCTTGATGAGAAGGTTGGATCAATCTTTCTTAATGTGACAACTGCTTCTTCATTCTTCTCTAAATCACTTGGCAGTGTATAAAGATTGCAGGCAACAACCTGTCCGTCTTTTATTACAACGCCCTGCTTCAATGGTGTTCCTGCTGATTTCGCAGCTGAAATGTCTGATTCATCAACAGGCGGGATAACATAATATTTTTTAAGGTTTAATTTTAATTTTGTCAAAGGTGATAATTCTATTGCTGTTGTAAATTTCTCTGACGGGCTTACATCACCCAAAAGAACAGAATCTTCGCCGTAATGCGGCTTCTCGACAGAGATCATTGCACCGCCCCAGCACGGAGGGAATTTTGAGGTTAACTTGCCTGTATTGTCAGTTTTACCGATGAAACATTTTTCGCTGAATGGCGTGCTGTTTGTTAAAATACCATTTTCATCAAACTCCTCGACAAAAGAAGGACCGCATTGATAATATATCATTGCATCGCTTAATGGAGTTGTTGTTTCTTTGTCAAGAACAGTTACAGTGCTTTCTCCGCTTGTTCTCTGCGCAACAGAGCACAGATAAGTTTCTTTCTCAGGCGAAGCTAGGTTAAGCGCATCTTTGATTGCTATTCTTGGGAAATTTGCTTTTGTTACAACCTGCAGCGGAAATTGAAACATGAATGGCTGCTGGCTGATGGACGATTTCTTGTCGACAAGAGTAACCAATACAGGATATTTGAAAGAGTATGGAAATTTGTAGACAAAAACGCATTTCCTGCCGAAAAGATAATTAAAGTCAACCTGTGTCGGAGGTCTTATCATACCTTTTTGGCCAACTGAGAGAGAAAGCGGGAAATTTGGCTTGTATTCAAACAAAACACTTACATCTGAATATTTATTTTTCTCACCAGCCTTCCCGCTGGTTGATTTCGTCATCATATCGAATATTCCCTGTGATGTTGCCTGTTTTTCTTTGTCTTTCTGCTGTTTATCGTCAACAATAATCTTTTCAAAGTCGCTGTTTTGCAGTTTTAAGAAAGGCAGATTTAAATTTAGAACCTGTTTAAACATTGAGTTTACATCGTCTTCCATCCAGTAAACCATATCTCCGCAGTCTCGGATTTCCATACCACCAAAGATTGGAGGGAGATAATTTTTGTCAACCCTGCTGTAGATTGTGACTAAGTTCATTGTATTCTGCTCAAGGAATGTTGTGGTCTGCTCATATGCTGCAATCTCTTTTGCAAACTCATAAGTTTTTTTCACTCTTGCTTTGATATTTGCATTGAAATTTTCCAGTTTTTTGGATTCCTCGCCTTTCTTGAGAAGGATAGGATAGTTTACATTAATTACAACATCCTCGTCAGTGAAAACTACGTTTGTTGTGATTTGTCCTTTTGTTGTAATCTGTCCAGATGATTCAGCGGGCTCAACAATTGTACCTTGTTCTTTGAATGCATTGTAATTGTTTAAGCATAATGGAAGATTTTCAGAGATGTATCTTTCTAACTGATCCTGAATAGAGTTATCCATATAAGATGCTTTTTCCAGTTTTGGCATCTCTGTTCTGTCCAAACCAGCTTCTTTTTGATAAAACCAATAAGGTATTTTTTGATAATCAGAAACTTTTAACAGAGGAGAATTAAACGGTGCAACATCTTCTATACCTAACGGGAACTTGTCGAGATAAATATAACCGCCCTGCTGGCCTAAAGTTGTGATGCCCTGCTCAGAAATCTTTTTAACACATTGTTCTGTGAAGGCAGTTACAGGCTCAGACGGCTTTTCGCCAATTATTCCTGTTTTTGTGAGAATACCTGAGTAATAGCTAACACCGAGAATTATAATTAGAAGAACCAAACCTACTATAATATATAGTGTAGCCTGTGCACTCCTCTTTTTGAACATTATGATGACCTATTTATAATTTAATGTATTATATTAATTATTATATTATATAAACCCTAAGTTAAGAGATATATAAAGTTTTTGGATTTTTGAAATTTATTGACTTTGTGACAGCTCATTTAGGTTTAGATAAATCTTTTATTGGTATTTGTTTAGCTGATTTCTTTTTTTCATCTTTTTTTCTGCTTTCTACTCGTTTGTGGGACGCAGTCCACCGTCTCACTAATTAAACTGTTTGTCGTAAGTCGTTTGTCGTTAGTCGTAAACGGAAAAACGTAAAAAACAGCTGACGACAAACGACCTACGACTAACGACTTACTATTTTATCTTTGTGAACGTGTTGGACATGCCAAGAACTAAACAAATACGTTTATTGAAGATTTAGATGTTTTATTATATGCAATCTTGCCATCTTTTTTATAAACTAAAAAGTTTAAAACTAAAAAGTTTATAAAAATGAGTGTCAGGCTTTAAAAATGCAACACCAAACTTTCTTTTTGGAGTGCGCACTTCACAAGTTTATTACACAGTGGTTGGACTGTGTCCAACATCTCTGTTGTGAGCAGCTAATTGTTTCGAAATATAATCTATTTGCCTCTTTAAATAAGAGATATCACTATTTATCTTGTGAATCAGTCCCTCTGGTCTGGATTTGTTCTCGCCTTCAATACAATAAATTGGTTTATAGTAAGCTAAAAATTTCTGATAACAACTAATCGCCTCTTCTGCCCATTTGGTTTCTGTGCGCTCAGTTTCCGGCCTCTTTTTGAATCTTTCTTTTGCAGCAAATCCTGCAAAGCTATAGGCATGTGCTGAATGTTTTGGGTCATAACAAATTGTTGAGAGTGCTTCAACAGATGTAGGGTCAAATGAAGCAAGGTCAAACTCACTGCTTAGTTCTGCTGAGAGCTTGTAACATTCATGCCATTTCTCTGCCCAAGTAATATCGCCTGTCTTATCGAACAATGCTCTTGCTGCATTGCCTGCAAAACCATAACAATGTACTGAATGTTTTTTATTGAAGTCTTTGCTTGACTCTGCGGATTTATAATAAGAATCATACCATTTCTCTGCCCAGGTAATATCGCCTGTCTTATCGAACAATGCTCTTGCTGCATTGCCTGCAAAACTATAAACGTACACAGAGTGTTTAGTATCTATTCCCATGCCAGTATCAGCAGATTTACGATGAAGGTCATACCATTTCTCTGCCCAGAAGATGTCGCCTGTTTTTTTAAACAAAACCATTGCTATATCTCCTGCGTAAGTAAGAAAATGCAGTGTCATGTTCAGCAATTGATTTGAACTATAATCTTTATTTTCTTTATCATTAAGAATTGAAAACGCTTTCTTAGCTCCTGTTAGATTAAAAGTATATAAATCCTCCAGAAACTCATCAATTGAATCAGGGTCTGACTTAATAATGTGGCTTGCAGTCTTTGTCAGGCGTTTTATAAATACAACTTCTTCATCTTCCACTGTCTCATGCTCAGCCAGATATTCAAGAACCTTCTTTTTACATTCAGGGTCCTTTAACTCTTCATAGTTTTGTTCCAATAATGTGTCTAAGTCCATCTTGTTATGGAACTTGGCTCTCTTTTTAAAGATTGTGGGTATGTGACTATTTATAAGTAATAATAAAGGTAAGATTTATATATGGATATGGTGTACCTTTAGTTTAGAATTGGGTTATGTAGCAAAGGCACTAAATTTCCGTAATTAACGTTGCCTTTGCTATATATAGTAAGTGACGTAAATTTTTATACAAATCGTGTCACTTACTATATCTCGGGAATCAGAGATTCCTGAGAGGTTAGAAAGCTTTGCTTTCCAACCTTTGTCGGACATAACACTTGGTATAAATATTTATGTCCGACATTATACATGGACTTTAACAAAAAAGATACGAATATTAAAGTCCACCACTATGTGTAAGGATTATAATTATTACAATTATTATAAATAGTTGTGGGGTGGGGTAGATGGGAATAGAAGATATTGTTCAAGCTAAAATACAAGAAAATCCTGAATTAGTAGCTAGCCTTGGTGGTATTAATGGTTCTAATTTTAAACGAGTTGTTGAATTCTGTAAAGCGAGTATAGAGCCAATAAAAGAAATTGGTAAAATAGGAAAAATTAAATTTGATTATACATATGAAGAATTTGCAGGAAATGTATTAGTATTATGCCAAGAATTTTATTTTGGAAGTGACTCCAAATATTTAAAGCAGATATTTAAAGAAAAAAGCAGCCCAAATGAAAATATTTTAAGATTTCTTAATGAAGTTGTCCTTGAGCCAACAACAACCTCAACATGTGTGGAAATAACAAAAGATAGATATAAAATTATAAAAAGTGAGAAATTTAAAAATATTGGTGAACATTTTCTTGAAAAGGAAGGAAATCCAATTGACGCTTTGCGTTTAATATGTTACCTTATTAAGAATTATAATAAAACATTGCCAAAAGATAGTAATTCTTGTGTTTTTGCTTCTGTTGAAAAACTATTTAGAAATCAGCGATATGGAGTAATGTTTTCAGATTCTATATGGAGAAATCTTTATCATGATGTTAATACTTGTAAATTCAATGGAGATTATGAGATGAGAGCTGCAATGCTTGATTGTGCTGATGAACATATACACTATCTTCTTATCACACCAAAAATAACAGAAGGATTTAAGAAAACACAAAATGCTCCAGCACAAATTGTTGCTATTCTTGTTGATGCAGAAGAAGTGGATAAAAAAGGCAATAAAACAGGTAATAAATATCTTGTGATTGAAGGTGTGTTTGGTGTTCCATGGTTTAAACCTGAATCAGTGAAAAGTATAGAAGATTATACTAAAGATGATAAGAAAGATGAAAAAATACCTGACCGAATTATAGAAGAAATATTTAGTGAAGAAGAAGTAAAATTGAGAGATTTTCTTTATGAATTAGTTTATGATTATGTTTTGGTGATGGCAGCTAAAACAAAAAGAGGATTATTTGTAAATTCTTGTTTTAGCAGCCACTATCCACCACAAGGTCCAATACATTTTGTTAATTATTTTTTTGGGAGGGAATATAAAAGCGAAAAAGGACAAAATGAAAAAGGACAAGAGGGATATAATTTAGTTTTAACTACAAAAGAAGATAAAATGAGAGTATTCAGATATAAACAAAATCTTCCTCCAAAAGAAAAGGATTATTCTGATATCCATTTGATAAAAGAAGAAAGCCCAGAAGTTGATAGATTATTTACAGTATTCAGAAGGCTAAATACTTGGCATGATTGGACCAGATATATAAGAGATTCTAAAAGAAGTAAAAAAGCGTAATAACAAATTTAGGGGTTATTAATTGGCAAAGGAAAAAGAAAATTCTGAACAAAAAGTAGAAGAGAATAGAAGAGGCAACCATGCGTGGAATACCTGCGATGGTGGAGTCAGAGGATTAGTTTATTCTGCTGAAAAGATTAAAGAGCTTGCTGAGAAGAGACATAAAAAGAATTATTGGAGAATTGGCGCGTTGGTTGGTGGTGGGATTGCTGCGATAGTATCTGGATTATTATATTTTACTTCGCCGCTTGCTCCCCCGAATCCTGAAATAATTGTTGAAAATCCTGAAAAAGAAGAAATTAAAGTAGAAACACCATTTAATGTTGTTGACACATATCGTGGAATTAGTTGGTTTGACTTCAATGGGGCATATAATCTACTAGCAATAGATGGTTTAAAAGAAAAAGTAGAAGGTTGGTTTGATTCTAGTTTAGGAACCGATAGTTTGCTTGGAATAGATGATTTAATAGAAAATGTAATGAATGATTTTTGTTTTGTAAGTGCTTCTGATGATATGAAGATAACTTGTCTTGAAAACTATTGTTTAAAATATGAAACTAAACCAAACAAAACATATAATAAAAAAACTAGCGAGGTGATCGTTAGCTTTGAGAAAGAGTGTGTAACTGAAGAGCTGAAAGAAATAGTGGATAACGATTTAAGTGATATTAAAGATGTGAGGGTAGAATTTGATGAAGGATATACACCAAGATTAATTCTTAAATTAAAGAAAGGTGAACCTAACTTAATTATAGATAAATACGAAGAAGAGATATTTGATAACACTATCGCAGAACTACAAGTTTTGGATGAACTAGAAAAAATAGAAAGTGTTATAGGTAAGACAATGGGTAAGATTACAAGAGATAATGAGGAAACATCGTATCAGAAAAGAACCCGTACTGTTTCTGAAGTTCTAAGTGATTCTAACTTTTTTATTGATTTAATTATTGGATTAGAAGTACAATTAGAACTTAATTTAGGAGATGAAATAAATTCTGAACAGCTAGAAAAAGCAAGGATTGAATTCAGGTATGTTGAGTATCTAACTCCTTACGGCTTTACATGGATGAAAATAGATAATGATACAACTGATGAGGATACGTATTATGATGGTATAACTGATGAATATATGTATGATGATGAAACAATTTATAGATTAATTGCAATAGATTTTTATTTTAAAAGCTTTCAAAGTGATGATGAGCAAAGAATTAGTATTCCTGCATCTAGATTCGATTATAATAATGGACCTGCTTTTTTAATAAAGAAAATTGCTGAATATGATCCAAATGGAGATGTGTACAAACCAAAACTGAATGCAGAAGAAGTTTACCCATTTACTTACTCCTTTTTTCCTGACGAATGTGAGAATAATCCTACACGAGTTGTTACAAGAACTTTTATGGCATTTGAAGCAGACACAAAGGAAATTATAATTAAACATAATCCTACACTGTCAACTGAAGAGAACACGTCATTAATGATGCAATTGGCTGATGCTTTTAGAACACCATTAGAGTTTATCTTTTTGCTTTACAAAGAGATGAATAATAAAGAGATACTAAAATTATTGTACAAACAAACAACACATACAAAAATAGAGTGAATAATATAAAAATTAAATAATGCACATAAATAATGTCAAACAAAAACTTGACCCAAACTCTCGACGAGAAAGTCAACACAGAAGAGCGAGCTAGAAATAACTTTGCATGGCATGAAAAGACTGAAGGTGGTGTAAGAGGATTACTTTATTCTGCTGAAAGAGTTATAGAGCTTGCTGGGAAGAAACATAAAAAGAATTACTGGAAGATTGGGGCGCTGGTGAGTGGGATTGCTGTGTTTACTGCAGTAGCTACTACTTCAATATTATTCTTGACATCAACAGATGAAAGAGAGGGCTGGTCTAAGATTGAACCACCAGTTGAACAAATTAGTAATATAGAACAATATAAAGGTAAAGTAATAAAAGGTCTTACCTTAAGAGAAGTAAGAGAAAAGATTAATTCTGCCTTAGAATCATTTTGTGAAAGAGGATATGTTGGGAATGGTGATGGTCTGTTTTGTGATGCAGGCATCACACCTTCTCTTAATAATTTATTAGATGTTGTTGGTATTATTAATAACGATTCAATTAGTTCTTCTTCGGTTACACTTACTTTTGATGAAAGAGTAATAAAATATGATGAATCAATTCAGGGCAAGGTAATTATAGTTGGTGGTAAAGATGATTATACTTTAACTGATTTTTCACAACATGTTTTAGATAATGAGCCTAATTTTGTGTGGTGGATTAAAAAAGAGTATGATATTAAAATAGATTACGGCAAACTAAAAGATTTAGC
Source organism: Candidatus Woesearchaeota archaeon (assembly GCA_018303325.1). Classification (GTDB taxonomy): domain Archaea; phylum Nanobdellota; class Nanobdellia; order Woesearchaeales; family DSVV01; genus JACQSP01. The sequence continues at coordinate 19,725 of JAGVYH010000003.1, read as the reverse complement.
GCTTGTTATGGCTTTCTCATCATTAACACTACAAAAAACAGAAGGAGATGAAAAAGATGAAGGATATTATCTTATTGACGATAGCACTCTTCCAAAAATAATATTCAGATTAGTTTATAATGATGACTCTAAACAAGATATAAAATTGGATAAAAGAGTTGGCAGTTGCATGAGTAAAGAAGAATTGATTGTTCAATGTAAAAAATACAATATTGAACTTAAGTATTGCGAGGAAGATTATTGGAAATCATTTACTGCACTTGAAAAAATGGCTTGTCGACTTCAGAAGAAAATAGCAAGAGATGTGAACAAACATGGTGACATCGAGTATGAATTAGAACTTGTTAGATGGACTACTGAAAGAAGAGAGCATGTATTTACAGGCAAGACGACACTTGCTGAGGAGGAAAGGATTGATGATATTCATAAACTAGCAAATTTGCTTAGAACATATATTTATAATAATATATTAAATTTACATGATGATATAATTATGTATGATATTAGAGTAAGCACAGACAATCCTGAAATGGTTTCTATTATGTATAGTATAGCACATTCATACTTAGATGGTGTAGATGACAGCGAAAAAGATAGAGAAACTGTTTCCGCAATCTTCAAACATATTGAAAAGGTTTTACCATATCTAAGAACAAATAATCTTATAAAAAGCTATCTTGGTTTTTTCTCAAAACTTAAAAACCAAACTGAAATAGAAGAACTATTTGGATATCTCGAAAAGATAATAATGTGTGTACAAGTATTTGATACTGAAATAGAGAAAAATGTAGAATTATTTAAAGTTTACCAAGCATTAGAACCTTATATTAATACTCCCCTCTTGGAAACAACATTGGGAGAACTTACAGAAAAAACATGCCATCCAACCGGCGGTACGGCGTGGTGATTAAGAACTGATAAGAAGAAGTACACAAAAAAAGAGATTCTTTGTGATCTAATTTTTAATTAATAATAATGAGATTAGGTTTAAAATATGCCAAATGAAACACAATCACCGCAAACCATAGATGATAAAGTCAAAACAGACGAACGAATCAGAGGCAACCATGCATGGAATACCTGCAATGGCGGTGTCAGAGGATTACTTTATTCTGCTGAAAGAGTTAGAGAGCTTGCTGAAAAAAAACATAAAAAGAATTATTGGAAGATTGGAGCGTTGGTGAGTGGTGGGGTTGCTACATTGCTTGTTGGAATATTATATTTTACTGCATCTAAAGCAACATTAGAAATAACAAAGTTATCTCAACAGAGTCAAACCACGGCAGTTTCTCTTGAGAATATATTGGAAAATGTTGATCCAACAATAGAATATTATGGGGTTGAAGAGGATTATACTGAAGGAATTGAAAAAAATACATTAAGTAAAAACAATGAGTGGGACTACATAACAGACTTGGATAGTCAAGAGGTAAAGAAGATAAGTGAGAAGTACAAAGGAGATTATACTGATAAATTGCCCTCATTATTAAAAAAATTTTGTTATAAAGGGTGGGTTTCAAATAGTGATGAAGTCGAATATATTCCACGATATGAAAATGGGTTCTTTGAAAAGAGATATATTCCAGAGATACATTGCTTATCTTATGAATGCAAATCATCTGAAGAAGGTGATGTTTGCAAAGAGAATGAAAAATTAAGTTTGCCACTGGAAGACATACTAAGTGTTAAGGGTGTAATAAAAGAAGGAGTGCAGCCTTACTTGGAAATAAGAGCTGTAAAGCATACCATAGATGAACTATATTTAGAAAAACAGTACATAATGGACAACAAGAAAGAATTAGATAATTTTAAAATATATGGGCCAATAATCAGTTATTATCATTTCAAATTATTACCATTACACGGAATGCTGAAAGTGACACTTGAAGAATCAAATGCAAAACAGACTGATGAGGTTAATAAAACACAGATTTTTGCAAGTAGTTATAGCTTCAGTATAAATATGCCATATGATGGGTGGTTTGAACATAATGTTTGTAGAATAACTCATGATCTACCTTCTAAGTATGATAGATGGGCTGATTGTAACATAATTGATGACGTAAACTCATGGTCAAGCATTCGACGGGGACTTTTTTCTATGCGACTCACACTAATGTGGAATATAAATAGTGCATTATCTAAATTAGGTATAATTTATTATTATGATGAAGTAACTGGAGCAGTTGATATAATGTATGAAATTATTGAAACCATGTTAGAACCTGTATTTGATGCAGAACACTCGATAAGAAAAAATATTCAAGAGGCAAGAAGAAGGAGTAAAAAAGAAGAAACATTATCTAGTTTTGTCTCAGAGGAGAAGACAATAATAATTTATGGTGACATAGAAAATACGCCTGAAAATAACGCACTATTGTTATACCGACTTGTTGATGTGTTTAGTACACTATTAAAATATGGGCATGACAAATCAAGAGATCGGTATTTTAAATGGAATATGAAGTTTCCACCATTAACAGTATATACAAAAGACCTTGAATTGTATTAGAGGGGTGGACTTTAATATTCGTATCTTTTTTGTTAAAGTCCACGTATAATGTCGGACATAAATATTTATACCAAGTGTTATGTCCGACAAATATAGTAAGTGACACGATTTGTATAAAAATTTACGTCACTTACTATATATAGCAAAGGCATCATTAATTACGAAAATTTAGTGCCTTTGCTATAGATTGGTTTAGAACATTTGAGGGACATTATTAACAAGCATTCACTAAAATCACAATTTAATCCGTGATTCCTTCATTTTCATAAAAAATCCCAAGGTAAGTTTTATGATTCAGATAATTATATTCCATTTACACAATGGCTGACAAACAAAATCCACATGAACCAAGAGATGTAGAACTCACAGAAATAGTCAGAGGCAACCATGCGTGGAATACCTGCGATGGCGGAGTCAGAGGATTAACTTATTCTCCTGAAAGGATTAAAGAGCTTGCTGGAAAGAAAGATAAAAATTACTGGAAGATTGGCGCGCTGGTTGGTGCAGGTATTGCTGCGTTAGCCAGCAGTATAATATACATCTCACCACAAACACAACCAACGATAACACAACAAGAAGTTCTTTCTAGAGAAGAAACATTGGAAAGATTTGCGCCGAGGATTGAGTATTATGGAATCCCTAACTCATTTCAATCATTTGTATCAACCTATTGTGGCGAGTTTGACTATATGGATGATATGGACTGTTGTCAGAACGAAAATTGTGAAAAACGATTCACCGATCAAATATTTGAAGAAGCCACACATGTTCTAAATGCATTTGGTTTATCTGGTGGTATCTGGAATTCAGAGTTACATTATTTTGTATTGGACTGTGGAGAAGATGAGAACAATTCAGAAAATAATTGTAACAAAAAAGAGTTAATGAGTTTTAAATTAGATGATATTATATATGTAAAAGGCGTAATTATAAATGATGAACTTGCATATGTAGAGATTAGTGCTATTGAATATAAACTAACAGGGGTTTCAGGCTTACTTGATGCAGGAGATATTATGATGACGGAAGATCATGTGAACGAACTATACGCTCGTATTATGTATCTTATTTCTTCTCACAAAATTAATCATGAAAATAAACATGGATCAATCAAAATAAAAATAGTTGGTGATGATGAACATTATCAAGGAAATGACTTAGTATCCTTGTTAGATAGTTGGGCTTGTGAGCTAGTGATAGAAATAGATGATTTTAATGTCGGGAAGAAAAATGGAGTAGATAAGTATGGAAATAATTTGGAAGGTGATTGGGGGGGCAAGTTTAATCACTTATATTATTCCATCAAACAAGAAATAGTTTCATACTTATCTGAGAACTACAGTGGTAGTTTCATGAACAGCCCATTTGAGTCAGGAAAAACAGAATTTGTATTATTAAAATGGGATTATTCTGTGGTGAAAAGAAAAATCAAACCAGACCTAACAAAGAACACACCAGAAGAAAGTATCTTGTTAGTATATGATTTCGTTGATAGCATTAGGGCACTGATTAAACAATATGATAGTGTAAGATAGTGTAAATACTTTTGTCGAAACTCATTTTTCTGTTTATCTTCTTAAACAGTTTAATATTTTCCATAACATTGTTTTAATGCAATAATTCTTCTCTTTTCGTAAAAATTTCTGTCGCAGATTTTATCATTTGTCTTTGTGTATAGTTCTTTCACCTAATAAGTTCTAACTAATTAGGTGGTGGGATAAAATGGTGAAAGATAAAAAAATGATAAAAGATAAATCTATAACAGATAAAATAAAAAAAGTTTTAGTTGGAACATTAGCAGGAGCAAGCATGTTTGTTGGTGGAGAAGCGATTGCGCAACAGCATCAACAAGGTGCACAAGAAATTCAAGATGAAACACAGCAATCATTTTTTTCTAAGCAAGAGAAAGAATTTAACACTGCTTCTTATAATTTAGGAGTTTATATGTTATGGAAAGATGTTAACAAAAATGGGAAAGTTGAAACATCTGAATTGGTTAATGTTCCGAATGATATTAATTCTGATCCTAAATTGTTGGAAAATGCTGTCTCTCTAACAGAGCAAGGTGTTAAACTAGCACCATCTCTAAAACCGCACAACCAAGATTATATAAAAAAGATTAGAAGTAAAGTTAAGTCTGCAGAAGAAGCTTATAAAAAGAATTCATCTGAAGAAAATAAACAACATTTACGAAAGACTTTGCGTGATTTAGATCAGACATTTCGACAATGGGCTAAACATAATATAGACTTTAGCATTCTTCCAGAAGCATATCAAAAAGTAGCATGGAACTTGCTCTACAAAGTCACACCATTTGTGGAAAAAGTATTTCTTGCTCAAAGAGATCCAAACAACTTAAAATATCGTATAGACTTAATAAAAAAAGGTGAGTTAGAAGATTATCTTCACTTAAATATTAGCGGTGGCGTATGGTGTTTAACAGTTAAAGATGATTTATGCAGTTCACATCCTGACTTCCCAAAGAAAGTGCCTAATGCAGGGCAATGGCCTTCAGGGTTTACTCAAGAAGATATTAATAGAATAAAAAGCTCACCCAACGATCCTATAATGAGCCATTTTGTAAATGTTGTGTGGAGTGGCAATGGTTCTCTAACATGGGATTCCATAAACAATAGCCCTTATTATAAAGATGAATTAAGAAGATTAAGTAAAGAACTAGAAGAATTAGTAAAAATTATAGGAATAGACACTTCTCTTAGCAATTATTTTCTTATTAGAGCTAATGAGTTTTTAGATTTGAAAAATCCATCCCCCTATCAATCAGGAGATCTCTTGTGGATAAAACAGAAATCATTGTTAGACGTGCTTGTTGGTAACAATGAAGAATATCATGGTGCTTTTGAAAGGATTGGAATGATGGAAATGAACATAGGTATAATAAACGAAAGTTATACTAAAGTTGGACAAACACTCCAGCAACTTATTCAACCAACTGAGAATAAAATAAGTGTAAATCTTGGGGAAGGGTACGCTATCCGTGATTTTACAAAGTTTCAACCACCCCTTGTTTTTGCTGATACAATATATAGTGGTGATAGCCGTTCCGGCGGATATGTTGGCGGTGCGAAGAAGTTTCCAAACATTGAACCATTTGGTAGAACGGAATTCTATAAAAATGTGATTGCACTTAATAATATAACTGCAAGAATGGATTTGGTTTCATTGCCAATGGCTAAGGTGGTGATGGATCAAAAACAATTAGCAGACTTAATTGGTGAAGATAGTATTATTTGGGTGGTAGCACATGAAATGGCTCATGGTCTTGGTCCGAGTAATAGTTATATAATTAGTAAATTAGGGGAATATGCTCATGCTTTAGAAGAGGCAAAAGCAGATTTGTTAGGAATGGCAATATTAGGACAAGCAGTTAGGCAGAACTTAATCTCAGAAGAAGAATGGAAAAATGCCCTTATTTCAATAATTCCTAGCTATTTAAGAGGATTGTCTTATGGAGTTGATGATCCACATGGCACAGGCTCTATTTTGCAGTTTGCTGAGCTTTACAAAGCAGGAGTAATAGTAGAAACACCTGAAGGAAAATACAAGATTGATTTGGATAACCCACAAATATATGATGCATTTTATGAAACTGCGCTTAAAATTATGACCATCCAACAAGAAGGTGATTATAAATCTGCCAAAAACTGGATAAAAGAGTCGCAAGAACAGCTTCCAAAATTACTTCAAGAGAAACACATACCCGTCATAGGAGAAATGCCACGTGATGTATATCTTTGGTACTCCTTCAAATTCAGCCCGAATGTTGAGAGGGAGATGATGGGCGAGATGCAGAAAGAGATGACGAAGGGAAATTAAGGAGATTTTTGTTTTTTTATTTGATTATCTTCTTTTCTATTTTACTCCAGTATACTTATCCTGTGTACAAGAACTAAAGAAGGGACAATAATCATTTGGATTATTCTTAAAAAAATCTTCTGGTATCCTCTTGGTTATCTCTCCTGGATCAAAAAATGGTTCTAAAAGTATCTTTCCACATTTTGAATGATCATATGGGGAACATTCTTTTTCTCCACCAATTGAAAAATGAATTTTTCTAAGCCATTTGGCAGGGTTTGAATTTGCAATTCTTGTTATTTCTCCATCTGTATAATGATCATTATCATCATAAACACTACCTAAATAGTATCTGAAAAATGCATTAAAGAGTACATCCCCACTATAATAAACAATAATTGTTGGGTAAACAAAGTCAAATGCTACTCGTCTATAATGAAGATCCCATGTGTAACCATATTCTTTTTCGTCGATTTCTAATAATTTACTGAATATCTCAAATTTATCTATTCCACCCCATAAATCAGAGCGTTTTGCTGCTCTCTCACGTGGCGCTATAATCTGCATATACGGCCAAATATCAAAATCTCTATAAAAACGAAAGATATTCTCTGCTTCATCCTTGTTAAAATTATGTATTACTGTTCCAGAACCTAACCTTACCTGACCATTTTTATCAGGTTCATTAAATCCTGCTTCCATTAACTTTTTTAGTCCTCTTGTAACATGCCCATACCCTTTGATTCTAGAAAAATTATACGGTTTGTTTGGATTAACAATAGCATTAAATCGTTCAGGAATCATTGATTCGAGCTTTCCAATTATGGAAACATTTAGTCCTTTAAGTTCTGCTACAAGTTCATCGCTTGGCTCAGGATTTAAAGAAGAGATAACAATAACATGCAGTCCTTCCCCATTTGCTATTTCTATAAATTTAAGAAATTTTGAAACTTTTTTTCCACTGGTTTCGTCAACATAATAAGTTTTTTCATCTGTTTCATCTACATAAAATGGTTCACCAGCGCCAGGCACAAATAATGTTTTAACACCCATACTTGCAAATTCTTTTATAAGTAGTGTATAATCTCCAAGAGTCAGTGGTTTTATCCTTCTTCCGTTATGTGTAAACCCTTTTTTTCTACTATCACCGTCGCAGCACATTATACATTGGTTATTGCATTCTGGATAAAAATAAACATTTGCCGTCAACAAATTCCCAGTTAGTCTAGATTCGAGAAGTTCTTTTGCATTATTCGGGAAAAAACCCTTCAAAACTGGCGGTTCTTTTAATTCTGTCTCTAATCCTAGTGCCATAATCTCCCTCCACAAATGTTTAGATGTTTTGAATTTGTATTTTGTGTATATCGGCTGAGTTTAGTATTAATATCAACTTTTTTAAAGTAGACAAGTATAAAACTTACAAAAACACTGCTCCCCTTTTATACTGATTAAACATGATTATTGACTCAAAATTCATGATATTATCACTGAAAGTATTTCTAATCTTATTAAGCACGTCGTGAAAATGAGAATTATTCTCAGCAAAGATATTTATTTGGTAATTCCATTTCCCCACATATTTTACATACCAAAGAGTATGCGGCTCTTCTTGGAGATAAGTAACCAACTTACTCTCGTCGAGGTCTTTCATGTAAAAGAAAACCGCATACCATTGGACATTAAAATGCGAAAAGTTGATTAAAGGCAAAAATCTCTTTATTACACCATCTTTGATAAGTTTTCTTTTTCTCTGCTCTACTGTTGACGGCGAAACTTTTAGTTTCTCTGAAATTTCCCTTATTGTTAGCCGCGAATTATGATTTACTGCGGAAAGAATCTGTTTATCTAATTCATCTATATTTACAATAAAATGACTTTTGTTCTGCTGGTCAAAATCTTTTTGAAAGCAGCTTCCTTTAATTTCCTTAAATTTATCAATACCAGAAGATTTCACTTCTTCAACATCCACTAAAAAACCCCTTCCTGTGCTGTCTTCCCTAAGAAAATTTAAAACTAGATAATCGTGAATAACTTCTCTATACTTATCAAAGATTTTACTGAATACTCTGTCAAAATCTTCTAATGCTTGGGTAGTTATTTCAAAATGCAAGTCATACATTCCTGAGCATCCACTTACAACACTAACTTCAGGTGTAGCTACTAAAAAATCTATCATCTCTTTTTCATGAGTGAGTGTTTTTAGTTTCATATACACAACATACACATAATATCCCATCTTTCTAGTGTCAATTAAAGTAAAGAAGCCATTAATCACCTTATTCTCAATCATTATTTTAATTCTGTACGCAACCACTTCTCTCTTTATTCTCAGTGCTTTAGCAATAGCTGTATTAGAATATCTGGCATTTTTGCTTAGAAGCCATAAGATTTTCCTATCTATTAAGTCTATTTTCTGCGGCATAATATGCTCATAGATTTGCCCTCTGAAAACTTCTTCCCCCATAATTTTTACAGAAATGAAGCTAAATATAAAAAGATTGTGGTTTTTCGTAAAAAAAACTGCAATATCTATTATTATAAAATCAAGGTGTATATATTAAATGGAATTAGTTTTCGAACAAATTAATTCCATTTGTATATACAAAAGTGCATAACAATGAACTAAAGTGTTATTAAACATGGAAAAGTCAAAAAACGTAAAGGATAAATCAGAAGGTATTCGTTATCAGTCTAAGAAAGATATAGATGAAATACTAACAAGAGAAAGAGTAAGAGAAGTTTCTCTTGAGGGATTGGTAACTGAAGTAAGTGTTTTTAAAGACAATAATCCATACTTTATTCTGAATGTGATGTATAGGGCATGGCTGTTGAAAGATGATAAAGAATTATTGTTCATAAACAGAGCGCATATCAGGTTTAATGAATTTAGTTATCTTCTTAACGAGCATTTTATCGCAGCAAGAGCTGATTTAATATTAGAACGAAGAAAAAAACATCTTGAAGAAATGTTTAGGAAAAAATATCATAGGGAAATACCTAGGACCAGGAAAGCAGAAAAAGATGATGTTTATGTAGAAGCGTTAAAAATAGATAGGCAAATTGATGTTGGGAGAGATTCAAAAAAACTTAGGAATGATTATAAATGGCATGCATATATAACAGATAGAAGGAGAGAATTGGAAGTAGTTAGATGGATAAAAAGATGCGCTCTTGTTGCAGTTAGTGCTTTTGGTGCAGGAATGTTCTATGAATATTATTTTATGCCGAGAACAATAGAACATGCAACTGTTATCAGCATTGATAAAGAAGAGGAGATTAATGCAAAATCAGGCCATACTGTAAATGTGTATAAAATTACCGTCGACAAACATGATAACTGTTTAATTGCTGGCACTGATGTAAAATGGTGGTTTGAGCATGGTGTTTGGTTGAATGTTGGTGATGTTCTAAATAAAATAACATGGAAGCCATATTTAGGGCCATGTGATTATATGGTAAAGTATGAGAAATAAAACGAAATAGGAGCATCGTCGATTCCAATCACAGCGAGCTACTGGATATTAAACCGTATGCGCATAGCTCTCATTGAGATTATGCTACTGCCAGTTTTCTTCGCCGAAAACTTTATAATTTATTCTCTGCAGTTGCAATGAATATATATTTTGTTTTCGGTTACCTGATGTCTTACGAGTAAAACTGCTAAGAAAACAAATTTGAGGCAGCAGTATCCTCCTTGAAAAAGCTATGCACATACATTAAACCAAAACAGGAATAAAGAGGTATCATAATTAATCCTAATTTTTACAAAACAGCGATAAATGTATTATTTCTTAATTTTTTCGTAAAAAAATCAGAACAAGATTTTATCATTCTCTTTTGCGTACTCTTTCTTTGAAATCCTCGAAGAGTTTCAAAATAATTTCTAAAATCTTCGGCAGGAATTTCTATAAATCATTCAAACAGAATGGGAGAATGGAGGAGAGAAAAATGGTTGAGAAAAATGAGAGAGTAAATGGAAATGATAAAACTATAAGCCAAAACCAGAGTTTTTTAGACAGTGCTGTAAAAATTGGTGTTGGATTAACTACTGCAGTAGTAATGGGTTATTGTGCTCTTACAGGCCAAGCTGCCCAAGCTGACGACAAAAAAACAAATAATACCACAGAAATAGAATCAATTGTTGAAACTATGTCATCATATATCGAGCAAAATGCAGAAGCAATGTTTGTAAACGAGGTTTTTCCAAACTTAAGATATGAAGCTGTCAGTGCTGATGATCCTGACTTAAACAAGATGAAACGATGGGATAATCAAAGAAAAGAAAAAAGAGATGCATTAGTTAAGGTTTTCAAAAGTTATGGCTGTGAAAATATTCAGGTGTTTGATCTTGTGAAAAAAGAGAAAGATGGAAAAGTTGATACTATAAACAGCATTAATCACGGCAATTATGCCTTTTTTTGCGAGATAGCTTCACCAAATCCAAACGCAAAAACATTCCTTTTTTATAACCATGCAGATGTACAATCAGCAGACAGAAGTGACAAGGCATGGCTCAATGACCCATTTAACCCTGAAAAGTTTTTTGACACAGAGATTACTGTAAACGGCAAAAAAGTAAATGATAAGATTGCATATGGCAGAGGAGTAATTGATGATACTGGCCAATTATTCATGCATCTTTTTGCCCTGAAAACCTTGAAAGCTTATGGCATAGACCTGCCAATTAATATGAAATTTCTTATAGAGATGGGAGAAGAAATGGGTAGCCCTTTAATGAGAGAATTTCTACAAGGACATAAAGATATGCTTAAAGCAGAAGGTGTCATTATAGCTGATGGTGATAACGGCACTTATGAAAACATGGATATCATTACCAGTTTAAGAGGCATAACTACATTGGATGTTAAAGTTAAAACATTTTATACAGAGAATGACAGCTGTACACATTCAGGAAGTGTTGGCGGAGTTCTTCCAAATGCGCCAGAATGGATTGCAAAAATTGCTGCAGGCCTTAAAGATATAAATGGTATTGCCACAGTTGCATCATTCTACGACGGAATTGTTGTTCCTGATTCTTTGAGAGAAATGATAAATAATGGCAAAAAAGAGGGATCAAAAAGAGGTAAAGTAGAAAAAATGCTTCCTTTCAAGAAACTTGGAGACACAAATAAGGATATCGATGAAAGAATCTGCGCCATGCCTTCACTAGAAGTTCATGTCATACATGGCGGTGAATTCGGAACTAAACTTTGTCCAACTGCTTCAATGTATATTACGTCTAGAATTGCATACGGCCAAGACGCAGAAAAAATTGGAAATTCGATAAAAGAAAAAGTAGAGCAACTTGCTAGAGAATATGGTATGCCTATTGCAAGAACACCACAAGAGATAGGTATTTATGCAGAAGTCAAAGAAGTTGCACAGCCATTTTACAGTGAATCTTCCTCTCCTGTGTTTAAAGCAGTTGTAGACGGACTAAAAGCAGGAACCGGTGTCAAGGCAGTTAATTATACATGCCATGGAGCTACAGAACCAATCGCTTCACACTTTGGTGAATCTTTGGGTGTGCCTGTGATAAATATGGGATACGGCAATCCAAACTCAAATGCACACGGAAAAAATGAGAATATACTCTTACATCAAGATGTTATTAGGGGCATAAAAGGGATGATTGGTATGTATTTTTCCTTAAGCAAAAAATGAGAATTACTTAATGAGATGAAATTATAGGTTCACTAATTAATTTTCTTTTTTTATTTTTTAGTAAACTAAACAGTTGGATGGAAAGCAGCAAAAAGAAATACTCTTAAAATAAATAATTACAAAGGATCAAAATGCTTAAAGAAAAGATTTATGACTTCATTGTAAAGTATGGTATTAAGAAGGCAATAGGTTCATTTCTTGCTTAATGTTATATAACTAAATTTTTACGAAACACAAATAATTGAAGATTTCTTTATATTTTTCGTAAAAAAACAGATAGAAGATTTTATTATTCTCACTTGCGTACTAATCCTTATGAAAAATAACCTAATTAGAAAAACTGAAAAAACATTAAGAAAATTAACTGCACTTTCCACACTTTTATCAGCATCATATATAGCGCATGCAAAACCAGCTCAAGCTGAAGAAGTGCATAAAGTAGCAGTTGAGTCAACATTTACTAATGATAAAGACATTCTGAAAATTAGACCTTATGACCATAATTTTACTAAAAATAGTCAGCGTGTTGATATGTTAGTTGGAAGAAATTTTGGCCCAGCAACATTATACAATTATTGGAAATTTGACCAAAATGGTCGCAGTTGGGGTGGAGCAAGATTAGATGTTGGTTTCAAAGCTTTAGAAGATAGGCTTAGTTTTGATCTTCAAACAAGATACTTTTTGGGATTGAATGAAGAGTCAAAAGATGAAGTTTATGCCATCCCAACTATTTATTATCAAGTGTTTGATTTTTTAAAAGTTGGGGTTATGGGTTATGGTAAAAACTCTATTGATGATGGTAAAAAACCATATTTTTTCTTAGGGCCGTCTGTTGTAATAAAGCCAACAAAACATGTTAGCTTTCGTTTTTTTTATGGACCAGACATGTTTGGTGAGGGTGAAATGATTTATCCAAAAATAGATTACAATCATTGATTTAAAACGGTGAAAATAATGAATAAAGAAAAAGAATATGAAACAGATAAAAGAACTAAATTTGACAGAAGAAGATTATTGCAGGTAGCTGGGTTATCTGGATTATCTACTCTGGTCTTATCTGTTGTTGGATGTGGTTCAAAGAAAAATGTTTGCCCAAAAGATTCAGAACTTACAGGATTCCTGAAGAAAAATTATTTTCCAAGTAATGGCACTAGAGAGATAGACCCAAAAGGATATATTGATTGGCTTAAAGAAAGTGTTTTCACACATGGAGAATTAGATAATCTGCCAAAATGCGGGATTATTCTGCATGATGCAAAAGTGGAGCAACATCTACAAAAATTAGGATTTAATGCTTCACAATATAAAATAATAGAAACAGGCTCAACTGATCCAAACTTAATTTATATTGTCAGGAAAAACTTCGGCAAAGATTTTATTCTAAACAGAGGTTTACCTGGTGCTGGCGGTGTTGCTACACAGGCTGCTGAACTGTATGCATTAGGTGTAGAGCATATTATTCATATTGGAACTTGTGGCTTGATTGGTGAAAAACAAAAAGAAGGAACACCTATAATCTCAAGCGGATCTTATAAAGATGCAGCTGCATTAATCCTATCAGCACCTGAACAAAATGCTTATGATAACACTCTTATTGCAAGACCATCAGAGGAACTTACAAAAAAAATAAGCGAAACTTTCAACATAGAACACAGAATATACAGCTTAGCGATTGGATTTACAATGCCTATTTATTATTTTCAGCCGACAGCAGTAATTGAAGAATTGATTAACGGAGAGTTTTATTCTTACAAACCAAGACCTAGCTACGTCGAGATGGAAGCAGCTTCGTTATTTATGACTGCAAAACTCATGGGAAAACATGCTGCAAGCCTTGTTATTGGAAGCGACAGATACATATTAAGTGAAGGAAAGTTAAAACACGAATTTTATGACGTAGATTCAGATACTGCAAAAAGCCAGCTGATTGAAGCAGCATTGAAAACATTTGACAAGATGTGAATTTTTTATAAAAAGAAAAAAGAAAACCGACCACCACCAGTCAATAGATTGGTGGCATTCTCGTCCTACGGACTCTGGTCGGTTTTCTTTAACCCTGATTTTTCCACTTGACCATCAGTGAATATAGTGGTGGAAAAATTAGATTTTAGAGATAAAAATATCCTTAAATGGTGAAACAAATGCAAGAAAATGGTCTTGAAGTAAAGGTTGAACAAAGTATCCAATTCACAGATTTGATTAGAAGTAATTTTAAGCAAGTTTATGACGCATACTTTTCTGCAACAGCAATCACAACGGGGGATGATGGTTCTAAGAAGCCAGACAATAGAGAATATGCGCCAATAGGTTAGAAAGATGAGAGAATTAGAACAGATAGTATATCAAATTAATGAAAAAGAAGGATTAACTGCGCGAAAAAAAGCAGCACTAGTTAAGTTTGCCAGTGAAGTTAACTATGATACTACACGCTTTAGTTTAGACTTCATTCTTGCTTGTTCAAGAGATATTTCAGAAGAGAGCCACACAAGAGTTTTCTTTTTATACACAAGACATGGCACAGAAGCTGCATATAAAATAATAAAAGCATTTCCAAGTATTCTTGGCTGTTCTCTGGCTAGGACACGTTCAATTTATAAATTCCTCGACTCAAGACACGGACAAAAAACTACAAATAGAACAGTAGAAATACATCCAACTGTTCTTGGCTATTCTCTGGCTAGGACACGTTCAATTTATGAATTCCTTGACTCAAGGCATGACGCAGAAGCCACAAATAAAATAGTAGAATCACATCCTGCTATTTTTCGCTGTTCTCTTGCAAGGACAATTTCAATTTATAATTTTCTTGACACAAGGCATGAACAAAAAGCGACTAATAAAATAGTAGAAACACATCCCACTGTTCTTAGTTATTCTCTTGCTAGAACTAATTCAATTTATAATTTTCTTGATTCAAGGCATGAACAAAAAGCGACTAATAAAATAGTAGAAATGCTTCCAACAGTTCTTGGTTATTCTCTGTTAAGGACTACTTCAATTTATAAATTCCTTGACTCAAGGCATGAACAAAAAGCTACTAATAAGATAGTAGAAACACAGCCTTCTGTTTTTAGATGCTCTTTTAAAAGAACAAGTTCAATTTATAAATTCCTTGACTCAAGACATGGACAAAAAGCTACAAATAAAATAGTAGAGACACTTCCGGCAGTTATTAGTTATTCTCTGGCTAGAACTAATTCAATTTATGAATTTCTTGACTCAAGACATGAACAAAAAGCTACAGATAGAATAGTAGAAATACGTCCAACGGTTCTTCGCTATTCTCTTAAACGAACATCTTTTATCTATGAGTTTCTCGACTCAAGACATGACACAGAAATTACAAATAAAATAGTAGAAATACATCCAGCTGTTCTTGGTTGTTCTCTGGCTAAAACTAATTTAATTTATGAATTCCTTGATTCAAGACATGATGCAGAAGCTACAAATAAGATAATAGAAACACTTCCAACAGTTATTAGTTATTCTCTGGCTAGAACAATCTCAATTTATGATTTGTTAGATTTTAAAGGAGTCGATTCAAATGGATACGTCGAGCAATTTCCGTTTCTGCTTTACTTTTCACCAAGATTTATCAAAGATAATCCTTTAGATAAGATTTTTGAAGTAATGAGAAATATTGAAGAGAGAAGACCTAAATTTGAAACAGATTGTATGTTCCAGACAAAAGGATGGGAAATATCTCTTTTTGACAGAGCTGTTTTTGGGCAATATAAAGAAGCAGGATATCAAATGCAATAATGTAAATAATAGCAACCTACAGAAGTCTTACATGTAATAAATGGGTTAGAATAAACAAAAATGGTATACGAAACTATCACAAAAGAATACAGAGAGAACATTACTCCAAAAGAAGATAGAAACAAGCTGCCGAGAGATAGGTTATCCTCTATTTCACTTTATTTATCTGAAGTTGGTCCTCCAAAAATACCTTCTCGAAAAGAGGAGAATAATTTATTTCACCAGCTTGCGCAAAGCAGAACAAATTTTTTTGAGTATTTGTGCAGATATGCCAAAAAAGAATTGTTTGGAGAGATTGAAAGAATAATCGCAAATCCTGACGAAGATTTTAGTCTGGCAGGGTTAGATACAAAAAGTGAAAATGAAAAATACAAATTAATTGCCAATTATTATTGTAATATGAAATTACTTGACAAAAGAATAGATGAAATAATTAGAAGAAGAGAAGATGAACAAATTGGAAGAAAAGAAGATGAAAGAATTGAAGCGCAAAATAAGCCAGAAGATAAAATAAGCGATGAAGAAAAACAAAAAAGAGCAAAAAGAGTATACGCAGAAATGGCAGGATATCTTGAGAAAATGCATATTATCAACAGTTATTATGAACGTATTGTTGAGAACTATAAAAAAAATCATAGAACAGAATGCTGTAAAGAAGGCAAGATAGATGAAAAAGCAGGTGAATTAAATGTGTTATTAAAAAATTATATGTCTTCATGGGAAAATATAATCAAGCAATATCTTGGATATGTTATTTACTTTGCCAGAAGATATGAAAACAATGGTTTTGCAAACCCCAGAAAACTTGAAATTACAGATTTAATACAGGAAGGCAATATTGGATTAATGAAAGCTATAGAACGGTTTAATGGCAGTTTAGGCGTGAAGTTTAGTGTTTATGCTGGGATAATAATTGACGGAGAAATCCGCAGAGAAATTGACAATAAAAGCAGACTAATAAGAACTCCGCCTGGCTTCAATAAACTATGCAGAGAATATAAAAGAGCAAGAGAAGGATGCAAAAAGGAATTAGGAAGAGAGCCTGAAAAAGAAGAAGTATACAAAAAAATGGGTATTGATGATGAACAAATTTTATTCTTGGAATCAAGAATAAATTTAATGTATATCTTAGAGTTGGATAAATCAGTAGGAGATAACAGAAAATGTTCTATTATGGAGATTATATCTAATAATGAACAAAGCTCATTAGATATATTAGAAAATATATCAGAAGAAAATGATTTACGCAAAGCGGTTAATCGCGCATTAAAACAATTAGGTGAAAGAGAAAAACGTCTAATCTCTTTGCATTGGGGGCTGGACGGAGAGCCAATGATAGTAGAAGATGTTGCAAAAGAATTAGGAGGTATAAGCAAACAGAGAGTACATCAATTACAACAAAAAGCGTTTAGAAAGATAACTCCTCTCCTGGCTAAGTATAGATATAGTGGTTGACTTTAGTATATACTAAATGTGACCAAAATGTTTAAACTGCTTAAAGAAAAGATGATTGGATTAATAATCCCCTCAAATATTATAAATGCAATATGGTTATATTTTAATTTTTATATAGAACCTGAAATAAACCAAGAATTAAAAAAAGAGAAAGTAACAGAAGTTTCTCTTGAAGGATTAATCACTGAGTTTAGTAGTCGTGATGATAATCAGCGTGAGTTTCAATATAATTTATATCAGGTGGTATACTCAGTAAAAACAGAAGATAATAATGACTTATTGTTTATTAAGCGTTACGAAATGGAAAGAGATAAGGAAAATGGTTATAGTCCTGACTATTATATTAACATGCAATTAGACCTTTGTAAAGCTGAATTAATGGCGCTTTTCAAAAAAAAGGCGATTGTGTCACTATAAGCATCACTTATCACGATGAAAGAATAAATAATCCAGAAATAGATTCAAAAAGAGGTGCTGAGATATACAACCGCTATTTTAAACAAATGAATGAAAAATGCAAAGGAAGCTGATCAAAATGCCATCAATCTACGATAAAACAACAGGCATCGATGAAACTGAAATATCTCACTCCTCTTCATTAAGCAGACAATCAATATCACTAAGCAGAATAAGGGAATATGCACTGTTGTCAATTGCCGTATTAATGGCTGGCGCTTTAGCTTACCAAAGATATCCTCGAACAATTGAAAATGCAACTATAATGTCGGACATAAATACTTATACAAATAGTTATGTCCGACAAATATAGTAAGTGACACGATTTGTATAAAAATTTAGGTCACTTACTATATTATTGCGAAAGGAGAAGATCATGTTGACTTATTCAGGGATAATGGCACAGATTATCCTGAGCATTATACAGAGTTACAGCCAACTATCTCATTGAACAATTATAATGTCTGTTTAAGAGGAGATGGGCTGGATAAATTAAATATTGGCGATAAATTAAAAAATGCGACTTACTTTCTATGCCCATTGACAAGATGCAATTGCATAAAAAGTTATGAGAAAGAATAAAAAGACGAAGGGATTTCCTTTTAATTTAATGGGGTGGGAATATGAATATAACTTTAAACAGAATTATCAAGCCAACAATAGTCATATCCTCTTTGGTAGGTGCTGTTGCTCTATGCGCCTTAGCTGACTATTATTTAAGAGCTGAAAAAGATAGAGATGCAGATAAGCCTTCACAGATACAATCTTACATCTGTCCTCATGAAAGGATTAAGCATGACGACGGAGATTCGCTTTATTGCAGCGATAAATATATCAGAATCCTCGGCCTTGACACGCCTGAAATTGCTCATCCAGAGCATGGCATCTTCCAAGACCAAGAATATGGCAGAGAAGCAGTTAATCTGACAAATAAGCTTTTAGACGAGGCAAAGAGAGTTACAATCCTTGAGGACAAGAAAGATAAATATGGCAGAACTCTTGCGCACGTTCTTGTCGACGGAGAATTATTGGCAGTGAAACTTATTAAAGCAGGTTTGGCGTATGAAACCGTCAGTTTTTACGGTGACAACGGATTTCCTGAATTTGCTTTGCAGATAAAAGATGCCTTTGAAACTTCTCCAAAACCGCAATTTGAAAGCCCGCACTTATGGAGAAAGAAATACCAGCAAAAAGATAAGGAAAGCGCAAAGTAAAACATAAAAAAGGCAGAGAAAATGTCATCAGAAAAACTCAAACACTACACAAATAAAACAATTGAAGTTGTTGCTAATCTTGTATTCTATGGTGTAATTATAGCAGGTGTAGGACTGCTTGGTAAACATTGCTGTTATGAGCGCAAAACAATCGAAGATACCAGTGTTTTAAGTGTAGATGTTGATTGCAGTACAGATGGTGATACAGGTATAGAGTTTTGCGTGAAAGAGATTGAGATAGATAAAAAGTGGGGTTGTTTATATTTACCAAATAAAGTTATTGATTCATGCGGCCAATTAAATGTAGGCGACAAACTAAAAGAGCTTAAATGGTACAGAGGACTGAAACGCCCTTTTCTTGATTGTGATATGGTTGATTCGTACAAAAAAGTGCAGAAATAGATATTCTTAACTTGTTTACTTAATCATAAATATTCTTACTGCATAGTGATAAATAACCACAACATTTATATATAAGCAGCCTATTTTTAGTTTATTTATAGCAGACAGATTAAGTTTAGTAACAAACAGGGGGTTTAAAAAATGACATTAGAATTGCAAGGATATACGGCAGTATTTGATAATTTGGTTTATACTAAAAGGGAACAAGTTATTCTTAACTGTGATAATCCTGTAGGAGAACAATCAATAGACATAACAAAAGTAATCATGCCTGTAAGATTTACAGAACCAACCGAAGATCAAGTTGTTGATTACTTGCGAAAAAAAGCTGAAGAGTTAAGAGGTCCTAAGGGCTTGACTCAAAATAAAATGCCATAATTTATAAACTCTGGATTCTATATATGTCATTTAATGAAAAAAGATGATACTGATAAACTTTGGCTA
>JAGVYH010000015.1 GCA_018303325.1 Candidatus Woesearchaeota archaeon | reverse complement strand
AATATTATATTTTACTAATATTATATTTTACTAATATTATATTTTACTAATATTATATTTTACTAATATTATATTTTACTAATATTATATTTTACTAATGTTATATTTTACTAACAGATATGATTCAATAATAACATTTTTTACGATTTCATCTCCTTCTTCATTTTCTCGAGAGCAATTTCAATCAGGTGTGATTTATTCCTGAATTTAGTTTTGTCTTTGAGCTTTTCATCTATCCATTTGATTAGCTCCTCATCTATTGTAGCAGAAATTGGAATTTTAATAATGTACACCTCTTTTAACCTGATTTTTTAATTTGTATGTCTTATTAAAAATCTTTCTCACCATTGTATAATGATTCTTTTTATTTTTTATATCCTCTATTTTTACATTCTTTATCTTATTTATTCATATTTGTTTAATTAGTCAGGTTGTGTCACAATTGTTTTCGGCGTCGAAAAGGAGGTTAAGTTGAGCTCGCCTCCAGTCGCAATGTAGCAACAGGTATACACTTTTCTGAATTGTGACATAGCCTCTAGTGTTAAGGTTTCTTAATCCTTTTCTTTCGCTCTCAACCCGTTTGTGGGACGCAGTCCCCGTCTCATGAATTAATAGTTTGATGTATATACTTTGATACTGTTTCACATTCTACATCAGACGTAAAACGCTTACATCTAACAGTTGATTAATAATCATGAAAAAACAAATGAGTTAAGGCATGCAGGAAGGGGTCTTTCTGTTCCTTAACTCATGAGCAAAAAGGCTCTTTTAGGCATATTATTTTCTATATTTTATAAAGTTTTCTATATTTTATATTATGAAATATATTTTATAAGATTATTTACGCATCAACACCAAGAAAAGAACAAAAATAGATAAACTTTAAATATCTTCGATGTATGTCTCTTTGTATGCCTGCTTTAACATTAGTGGGTAAAAGCATTTTTAAGATTTAGAACAGGTGATTATTTATGGAAGCAATACAATTTTCTGGATTGAATGATTTAAATGATGATGATAAAGAAGTTTTAAACCAAGTCTGTGCAAACTGCTATGATAAAGTAAAGATGCTCTTGCACAAAGAACAGACAACAGTAAATGTTAACATCAAGACATTTAGGCAAAAAGGCGACAAAAAAAAGTATTCTGTAACACTAAGAGCAATGGCTCCAGCAACACCCTCTTTTAGATCAAGTTCATATAACTGGATTCTTGCAAATGCTCTTCATGAAGCTTTTAACAAATTAGAGCATGAAATCAGAAGAGAGTTGAAGAAGTAAAAACTCTCCTTATTGTTCTAACCGCTTGTTTGAATTGAATGTTCGTTTTACTCCTGTTCTATATTTTCATCTGCTTCCTCTTCAGATTCATCACTGGCATCAGATTCATCTTGTTTGTCTAATTCTTCTTCAGATTCTTCATTAATCTGTTGCTTATCTTGCTCATCAATTTGTCCTTGCTGCTTCTGCTCTTCTTTTTCATCTATAAACCCTTCCTTAAATTCCTCAAAAGACTTGCCTTCTTCTTTTAATTTTTCAAGTTTTTCTATTTCATTACTGAGCTCTTTAAATTTCTCAGGTTCAATTTCTTTTAATTGCTGAGCCATTTCTTTGATTTTATCAAACTCTTTAGTGCTTACAAATTTCATACCATCTGAAGTTAAAATTCCAATCTGCTTAGGTTCATACTGTTTCATAAATTCCAGTTTCTCCATTTCACTGAATTTTTCTATTTTTTCTTTCATATCAGACGGCAATGTTTGAAGCTGTTTCATTAATTCTTCTGGTGATGGTGGTATTCCAGGTAATCCTTCTGGTATTTGTGGCATACCTTCAGGTATTCCTTGCATTATCTCTCCAAACTGTTCACTAAATTTCTCTTTCATTACTTCTGTACATTCTTCTGGGCTTAAATCAGCGCATTCACTAGGGAATTCACCTTGAGGAACACCCATCTCTCCAAATCCACCTTCACCACCAATACCACCTTCTCCTCCTGGACCAATAGAAATACCTTTTTCTATCATAATAGCTTTACATTCATCCTCGCCAATAAACTGTCCATCCTGCATACATTCACTAGGTGCCTCTCCAAATTTTTCTGTCATGATAGATTTGCATTCATCCTCGCCGATAAATTCTCCGTTTTCCATGCATTCTTCAGGCGCTTTACCATACTTTCCTTCCATTTTTGACTCGCATTCATCTCTTCCAATAAACTCTCCGTTTTCAACGCATTCCTGTGGTATTTCTCCGGAAGAAATTAAAGCAGCTTCGCAAGCTTCCTCGCCGATAAACCTGTCTCCATCCATGCATTCAGATGGTGGCGGGCCATATTTTTCTTCCATAATAGCCTTGCATTCATCTTCGCCAATAAAATTCCCATTTTCCAGGCATTCTTCTGGCGGTGGACCATATTTTTCTATCATTATTTCTTCACATTCTTCTCTTGTTGTAACGCCCGCCTCAATACATTCGTCAGGGGCAAATTTCTTAAACATTTCCTTTTCTTTTTTCTCCATTAATTGGTCAACTCTTTCAGTTACAATGTCTCTCATAAATTCAGGAATATCCTCTAAAAATTCATCTCCTTTACTTTCAAGTTCATTGCATGCTGATTCATCTTGTTCATATTCACATCTTACAGCGAGCGCAGAATTTTCAATGCAGTCTTGTTTATGGCTCTCTACAGGAATGCTATCACAATCGCATTGTCTTGGGTCTTCAATACATTGAGTTATCATGCTTAATACCTCTTTTGTAGCTTCCTGCTCTCTTTTTTGAAGATCAGTCTCAATAAATTCTTTTAGCCATTCTGGTGCTTGTTCTGGGTTGCATCTAGGCTCTGCTTCCATTAAACTATAATCTTCCTGCGCAAGCTTGTCACAAAAATCTCCAATCTTCTCAGCAAGTTCAGCAGCAATCTTGTTTTTTTCAGCTTGTGTCTGCTGTGCATCAATTAATGCCTGTATAGCACTTAAATCTTCAGGAATTGTTTGTTCCATCTCAGCTAGCAATTTTTTAATAAATTCCATTTTTTCCTGTGTTAATTCTTTAAGTTCTGGACTTACTTCTCCTTCAACCAAGCTGGAAACATTTGCATTGCCTAATGCTCTCAATGTTTCACTTGTTAAATTTTTATCACTCATTAATTTTGCTTCAGCAACTTTTTCCGCTGCAATATTCGCAGCAACCTCTGCTTTCTCCTCGCCTTCAGCAGTTGCTATCTCAATTTTATCAACAATCTCATCTACAAAATAAAATGGGCTGTCTGGCGTCATTCCTGCACTTTCTTCAACAATTTCCTCTTCAACTGCCTCTTCTTCTTCAAATTCAGTTACAACACCGGCTTCATCACTTTCTGTTTCAAAGCTTGGACCTTGCGCATCTTGCGCAAAAACTCTCATTGTTGCAATAAACAAAACAATAAGTACAACAAATATTCCATAGATTATGTTTTTTCTCATCATTTTCCACCTCTTATTAATGTACTTTAAATGGTAATATAATTTAATGATAAGAAGGAACTGAAAAAGCACGACGAAAATATCGCCATTACAATCAAACCTTCTTACTTTCCTACCATTTTCCTATTATAGAGAGCTTTGAAAAACTCTTTTTTATGATATTTTTCAAAGCGGTTCTATTAAGGGTTTTGACTATTTGGATAGGTTATTCAAAACCCTCTATACTCTATTTATTCATTATCTTTATATTTGTATACATTGTAGCTTATAAAATTAACGCAATCATGCGCCAATGGCTTTTCATACCATTTACAATTAAGCTTTTCACATTTATGCCCTTTGATATACTCATCATCTGCGCAATTTAATATTTCACACTGATGATTAACTGCCTGTTCATACTCATTGCACTCTAATTTTATACAAGTATGATTAGCAGTGTATTCGTCATCCTTACATTCAAGAGAGAAGCATTGGTGATCTTTGATTACTTCTGTTTCACTGCATTCCAATTTGATGCATTTGTTTTGAGAGCATTCTTCACCTTTATTACACATCGAGCTTTCACAGCATTCGTATTTCTTGCATTTATGCTCTTCAACATATTCGCATTCTTCACAATCCAGCTCTTGACAGGTTTCTTTTTCACAATACTCGTTTTCTAAACAATCTCCAGAATATCTGCATAAAGGCATATCTTTGCATTCTGCCTCTTTGTAAAAATTGCCTTTTTCGCAGTCATAAAACATAGAAAACCTATTTACTCCTGAACTTCCAGTTGCATTCCACACAAACTTATACTTATTGCCTTTTGTCAATTTTTTTTGTGTTATTAAAATATCTTTGAATTCATCCCTATATTTTTTTGGTGTTCTTGAATAACTCATTCCATCATCCAAAAAGATCTTGAATTCAAATGAATAAGGGCTTCCAAATCTTAATACCTTCTTTCCCTGCAAAGGTATGTTTTCGGCGAAGAATTTTGCGTAAAAAGTGTTATTGCGCATATAACATGATTCAATTGTTGTGTTTAATATATTACAGGCGAAGACAAAAGGCGGGCAAGTGATTGTGTACAGCTTTTTTTTCAGTTTTAAATTATATTTTGTCGATTCACCTTGGATAAATAACCCTTCATTTGATTCAAATTTGTATCGTTTTACTTTGATTATTCCTATCATCTCTTCATATCTCAACCATTTACCATCAACTGAAAAATAAGGCTCATCGCTTCCTTTTTTCTGCGCCCATAAATCTGCTTTATTTTTTGCCCCCTTGATGCTGATGGAGCCGTCTGTATTGCAGGTTATACTCATTGCTGCTGAAACAGAAGGAATTAAAATAAATGAGATAACAAAAATTAACAAAAATTCAAGCATTAGCCTCTTTTTTTTGATATTTTTCATTTATTGTAAATTTAATTAAAATTTTCTCATTTAAATTTATAATCTTGCAGATTAAATACGACTCAATAGGAACTTTTTCATTTAATCTGCAATAAAATACACTTTTTACTCTTTTGGTGATTGGAATATTTAAATTTTTAGTAAATTTGTACGTATTTAGTCTGCCTCAAATTTGTCAACTTTGCTATTGTTTATCGTAAGACTATAACGGAAGCGAAAACCGATGGTAGATTAAGTTCTTTTTCAGTGCTTTACCTTTTAGGTTTTCGCCAAAGTTGACTGACAGACTAAATACGTACGTAAATTTTGATAGTTATAAGTAGTAAATAAATTAACAAACCACTCAACAACCAAAAAATAAAACAAATCAAAGGATAATATTTAAATAACACCTTATAATTAGAATTTAGTTATGACATGGTTTAAAGAATTAAGATTCGCAACAAACCCATTGGATATAAGACCAAATCCCAACATTATTGGTTTAAAAGAACAGGAAAAAGAAATAATTAATTATATTCTTAAAGAGGACATTTGTTTTGTCAATGGATTAACTGGCTCAGGCAAGAGCTCAATGCTTAAACGAATACAAAGAATCTTGAAGAATCATGAATTTATTTATCTTGACGCCCATGATCTTCCTCCAAAATTCAGCCTGGAAAAAGAGCTGAAAAAGAAAAGAAGCTTTTTTGACAAACTTGCTTTCAGGGAATTTCCCAAGCAAAAGCCAGTTCTTATAATTGACGAGTTCCAATCAACAGATCCAAGGCTGATTCTTAATGCAAGGAGTAAATGGGAAGATCCTGACAAAAGAATTATCAAGAGCATAGTCGTTGCCCAGATTTCAAGGCATTTAGACAATTGTTCATCTTCATTCAAGGAAAGAATTGGCTCAAAGATTGTTGAAATGCGAACCCTGACAAATGATGAGCTAAAAGAAATGTTAAAACGAAGATTGTACTGCAGAAAATTAGATACTAATTTTGCAGCCAGATTTAATGATGATGCTCTTGATTTAATAGTGAAAAGTGCAGGAAAGAATCCAAGAAAAGTTCTTGAATATACTGAGATTGTATTTGATTACCACCATAAAAAATTTGGTGATATTAATCCAGTTAAACGAGCCGATTATGTAATCTCTCCTTATGTTGTCAAACAGGTTTTAGAAGAGAGCAACTTGTATGTTGAAAACATAAAGGATTTGAAGTCAGCAAAACTAAAACAGGAAGAATCCAATAAACAAAAACAAGAAGAATTAAATAAGCAAAAACAAGAAAATTCAGGTAAACAGGGGCAAGAAGAGAATAAATATTATAAGCCTGCGCAGATAGAGCAAACATTAGAGCAAAAATCAGAG
Source organism: Candidatus Woesearchaeota archaeon (assembly GCA_018303325.1). Lineage (GTDB taxonomy): Archaea > Nanobdellota > Nanobdellia > Woesearchaeales > DSVV01 > JACQSP01. The sequence continues at coordinate 13,935 of JAGVYH010000015.1, read as the reverse complement.
CAGAAACTAGAGCAGAAAGAGTTTATTACAGCCAATATTACAAAACAACTAAATGATGGCTTGGAGAAAGAAATTCTGAAATACATAAACAAAGAGCCAAGAACAGTCAAGGATATTGCCAAGCAATTTAATCTCTCCAATAATCATGCAAAAAAAGAAGTGGATATTCTTAGAAAAGAAAATCATCTTGTTGCAAAAAACAAAAAAGGCAGGATGAAGCTTTGGGAAGTTGCTCCTGAAACAAAACGGTTGTTGGTTGAAAGTTAATTAAGTTGATTTTAGGTTTTCAGTTCCAAGGCGAAGCCACACGTCTCACTATTATATTTTTTAGTTTAAATCTCTATTCTAATCACCACCCTTATCCTAATCCAAATTCTAATCTCCATTCTGACCCTTATATATAACAAATTATATATATTAAATAACATCTAAAATTAGTAAAAGTTAAATTTTTAAAAAAAGGTGATACCATGGACAGGTCTAAACAGTTTATATTATGGTTCGACCAGATGACTATAGAAGATGTTCCTTATTCTGGCGGGAAAAATGCAAGTTTGGGTGAGATGTACAGCAATTTAACTAAGAAAGGCGTGAAAGTGCCAAACGGTTTTGCTGTCACTGCTTATGCTTACAGATATTTTCTTGAGAAAGCAGGCATTAAAGATAAAATTAAGCAGGCGTTAGAAGGATTAAACACAAGGGACATTAATGACTTAAGGACAAAAGGTGAAAAAGTCAGACAGATAATTCTTAACGCCGAACTTCCTCAGGAATTAAAAGATGCAATTGTCGAAGCTTACAAGCATTTATGTATCCAATACGGAGAAAACACAGATGTTGCTGTCCGTTCAAGCGCAACTGCAGAAGATTTACCAGACGCAAGCTTTGCTGGCCAGCAGGAAACTTATCTTAATATAAGAGGCAATGCAGAATTATTGGAATCGTGCAAAAAATGTATTGCATCTTTGTTTACAAACAGGGCGATAAGTTACAGAGTAGATAAACATTTTGATCATTTTTCTATTGCGCTGAGCATTGGCGTCCAAAAGATGGTAAGAAGTGACAAAGCATGCTCTGGTGTTATGTTTACCATTGATACAGAATCAGGATTTAAAGACGCAGTTTTTCTAACAGCTGCCTATGGTTTAGGAGAAAATGTTGTACAGGGCGCAGTTAATCCCGACGAGTATTTTATATTCAAGCCAACATTGAGGTTAGGCAAGAGACCAATAATCTCGAAAAAAATTGGTGAGAAAAAGATTAGGATGATTTATTGTGAAAACGGCTCAAAACATACAAAAAATGTTGTTGTGAGTGATGAAGACAGAAAAAAGTTTGTGTTAACTGACGACGAGATATTAACTATGGCAAGATGGGGCTGTATTATAGAAGATCATTACAGCGGCAAGGCAGGTCATTTTAAGCCAATGGACATTGAATGGGCAAAAGACGGCGTTACAAACGAATTATTTATTGTTCAGGCAAGACCAGAAACAGTGCAGTCGCAGAAAGACAGAACAAAAATAAAACAATACAAGCTTACACAAAAAGGGAAACTGCTTGCTTCAGGAAAATCTGTAGGAGAACTTATCGGGCAGGGCGAGGCAAACATTATCAAAGAAGTAAAAGACATTCATTTGTTTAAAAAAGGACAAGTTCTTGTTACAGACATGACAGATCCTGACTGGGAGCCTATTATGAAAATAGCGTCGGGAATTGTGACGAACAGGGGGGGGAGAACCTGTCACGCCGCAATTATAAGTCGAGAACTTGGCATACCATGCATTGTCGGTACAAATAACGGTACAGAAAAAATCAAGCAAAAACAAAAAATAACAATAGACTGCGCAAGTGGCGACGAGGGTTATGTTTTCGAGGGGTTATTGAAATACAGGGTTGAAGAGATTGATTTAACAAAACTTCCAAAAACAAAGACAAAGATAATGATGAACCTTGGCAATCCAGAAGAGGCATTTGCGTTAAGCTTCATGCCAAATGACGGAATAGGTTTGGCAAGAGAAGAGTTTATCATTAATTCTTACATCAAAGTGCATCCTATGGCGCTTATTAATTTTAACAAGATTACTGATGAGAGCCTTAAATTGCAGATTGAAGAATTAACATACGGCTATAAGGACAAAACTCAATTTTTTGTCGACAAGCTTGCTCATGGCGTTGCTACAATAGCAGCTGCATTTTATCCAAAAAAAGTCATTTTAAGATTTAGTGATTTCAAGACAAATGAATACGCTAATCTTTTAGGCGGAAAAGAATACGAGCCAAAAGAAGAAAATCCTATGATTGGCTGGAGAGGAGCCAGTAGATATTATAAGGAAGGCTATAAAAAAGGTTTTGCTCTTGAATGCCAGGCAATCAAAAGAGTAAGAGAAGAGTTTGGGTTAACTAATTTAGAAGTAATGATTCCTATATGCAGAACTGTTATGGAAGGCAGAAAAGTTCTGGCTGAGATGGAAAAAAATGGCTTAAAGAAAGGCAAAGATGGCTTAAAGGTTAATGTAATGTGTGAAGTGCCTAGCAATGCAATCCTTGCTGATCAATTTTTAGACATATTTGACGGATTCAGTATTGGCTCAAATGACTTAACACAGTTTACTCTCGCATGCGACAGAGATTCAACATTGGTTTCAGACATTTATGACGAGAGAAATGAAGCTGTCAAAAGATTGATTGAGAACGCAATCCATGTCGCAAACAAGAAGAAGAAATATATAGGCATTTGCGGCCAAGCGCCGAGTGATTTTCCGGATTTTGCGCAGTTTTTGGTCAGAACAGGCATTCAGTCAATATCTCTTAATCCAGACAGTATTGTTAAAACAACTTTGGCAATAAAAAAGACAGAAGAGCAGCTGATGAGAAAAAGATAATTTGTTTTTTATTATGTTTATTACTTTTTCAGCTTCAACCAAAAATTCAACCAAATTACTTTTTTATGCAAAAAACAATAATCATATTATTGTTTTTTGCTCATATGTCTACTAAAGAAATATAAGCAATTTTTGGATAAAGCCTACTTTTTCATTATCTTTTTATATTACTTATTTAATAAGATTCTTATCGAACTTTTTGATTGTATATACAAAAGCACAAAATAATGTTCGATTATTTTGTGCTTTTAGTATACACACAAGATTAAACATTAGGAGGAATCATTATGGACGTTACAGACAATTATTTTGATGAAAAAGTGCTCAAACAGTCAAAGACTATTCCTATTGTTGTTGATTTTTGGGCAGAATGGTGTATGCCATGCAGAATGCTTAAGCCTGTGCTAGAAAAATTAGAAGCTGAATATAAAGGCAAATTCATTCTTGCAAAAGTCAATGTTGAAGAAGCGCCGACTGTCAGTGATAAATTAAGTATAACCAGTATCCCTTGTGTTAAAATGTTCAAAAATGGGAAAGTTATTGATGAGTTTACAGGTTCAAGATCAGAAAGCAGTGTAAAGCAATGGCTGGACAAGAATCTGAAGTAAAAGTGCATTTTTTAGTGGGTTAATATCTTTTTGTTGCCAACAATATGTTATTGACTCACAAGATGTTTTAAGCTCACAACACGTTTTAGGGACGAAGTCCACAGTCTCACTAATTAAACTGTTTGACGTTAAACGTTTAACGTATGACGTTAGACGTATGATGTTCGTTTAATACTGTTCCACGTCTTACGTCTAACGTCAAACGTCTTACTAATTATTATCATAGTGAACGGGTTGGACATGCCAGGAACGAAACAAATACATAATTGTAACAAACATTTATAAACTGTTTCACTGGTTATAGTTTCTGGTTTATAGTTTATGTTTTGCTATACAGTGGTCACATGGAAGAACATCATAAAAAATGGTTAATAATCATTGTTTCGCTTTTAATCTTAATAGGATTCTTTTTCTTAGCAAAGAGTATTTCACCGGCATTTCTTAATGATTTAGGGTTAAAAACACCTTTGCCAATTTTTACAATAATTATTGGCTTGCTTGATGGTTTTAACCCATGCACGATTTTTATTTTAACGCTTCTGCTTGGCTTAATGATTTCAGTGTCTAATTCAAGGCAGAGAATTCTGGCAGTAGGTTTTTCTTTTGTCTTTGTAGTATTTATAATTTATTTCCTGTTCATGCTTGCATGGTTAAACATATTCAAGTTAGTTGGATTTACAACACCATTTAGGATAATTATAGCAGCTGTTGCAATAATAGCAGGCTTAATTAACTGCAAGGAATTATTCTTTTTTAAGAAAGGGTTTACATTGATGATACAGGAATCACATAAAGTTTATCTTTTCAAATACATGGAAAAAATGAAAGAGATTATTGTTAAAGGTTCAATCCCTGCTTTAATCTTATCAACTATAATTCTTGCAATTTTCTCTTCAATTATTGAAATTCCCTGCACAGCAGGATTTCCTATTATTTACACAGGAGTATTAGCTGGCAAGGTTGGTATGGGAGGATTTAGTTATTTTCTTTATCTATTTTTGTATAATTTAATGTATGTTTTGCCATTGAGTATAATTATTATCCTTTTATCGTACTCATTCAAAGAAACCCATATATCAAAATCACAAATGCAGATACTTAAATTTATCGGTGGGTTTATTATGATTTTGCTGGGAATCATTTTGTTAGTGAATCCTGCGCTGCTGCAGTGATTATAGATTTTTCGTATTTGTTTAGTAGATTTCAGCTTACTTTCTATTTCTTAACATTTTTTTCTGCTCACAACCCGTTTGTTGGACGCAGTCCACCGTCTCATGAAGATGTTTTTAAGTTATTTCGTCGTATAGAAAAAATAAAATAATAAATCATCATAAGACGGGTGGCTGCGCCTTGGAACTAAACAAACAGAAAATTATAAATAGCTAATCTTTAAATAAATAATCATGTTTAAGAAAACATTCTCTAAACTACCTGTCTGGATAACAGAAGCTGTTTATGGCTCAATATTTGGTTTAATAATCAGCGGTATAGCTTTTTTAGTATTAAGTAGGGAAAGTGCGCCATCTCAGCTTCCTGTTTTACTTCCGACAATATTTCTGTCTATGCCAGGTATTTTTGTGGCAGATAAATTTTTTAATGGCTCTGTATTTGCAGGAATAGTAACAGTAACTATTTTGTATGGCACTGCTGCAGCTTTGCTTGCTTATATCTATCGTAAAGGAAATCGCAAAAAATAAAAAAAACAAGTCATTTGTGGTCTGTGATACAATTACTAAGAAAATATAAACCCTGTTTAGATGAAGCCTCATTTTTTATAAGAGTTTATAAACTATTAATGTTTCTTTTGTGTTTATGTGGCGAAATTTTTGGGCAGCGGTTAATGGAGTCATTTCAGAAGCAGATATTATTCTTGAAGTAGTTGATGCTAGAACTGTGGCTAAAACAAGAAACTTGGAAATTGAAGATAAAGTCAGAAAAAAAGAAAAAATCATTATTTACGTCATGAATAAGTGCGACCTTGCCAGCAAAGCTGAACTTGATAAACTCAAGAAAATATTAACCCCTTCTGTCTTTATTTCCTGCAAGACGTATCATGGAATTAATCTTCTTAAAGAAAGAATAAGAATAGAAGCCAGAAAAAAAGGGTTGACAAAGCCGATAGTCGGAGTCTTGGGATATCCTAATATGGGCAAAAGTTCAGTTATAAACGCGCTGAGCGGAACAGGTAGGGTAAGAACGTCGAGCGTCTCTGGATTTACACGTGGAAAACAGTATGTGACTACACGGCAATTTTATCTTATTGATACTCCAGGGGTAATTCCTTACGGCGAAAAAGATACTGTAAAAAATGCGATGGTTGGTATAAACACTATCTCAAAAGATCCAGAATATGACACTCTTATGATAATGAAGGAGTATATTGGAATGATAGAATCGCATTACAAAGTTCCAGTTAACGAGAATAAAGAAGAGACACTTGAGAAAATTGCGTTTGTATTAAATTGTGTGAAGAAGGGTAATCTTCCAGATACTGCTCGGGCAGCTGAAATAATTCTCAAAGGTTTGAGGGAAGGGAAAATTAAAATATGAAACATTTTCAAGAATTGGGTATAAAGAAAGATGTGCTTATCGCATTATCTTCGCTTAAATTCAAAGCACCTATGGAAGTTCAGGAAAAAGTAATTCCTCTTATATTACAGAACAAAAATGTAGTTTTTACATCACAAACAGGAAGCGGAAAAACTTTTGCATATATCTTGGGCATTTTAGGAAAATTAGACAGGAAAAAACCCATTCAGGTTATGATTGTTGTTCCAACCAGAGAATTATGCATTCAGATTGGGAAAGAGCTCATAAAATTATGTGATCTTCTTCAGATAAATGTTGGAATGCTTTATGGCGGAAGGGATATTAAAGGAGATTTCAAAACAACGATGAAGAAAAATCAGATTCTTGTTGGAACACCCGGAAGATTAATACAGCATATTAATGATAAAAACCTGAAGGTGGGAGAAGTAAAGCATCTGATTTTTGATGAAAGTGACCAGATGTTTGATGATGGATTTTATAATGATTGTGTATACCTGAAAAAAAGAGTAAGCGTTAATGCTCAGATAATTCTTGCATCGGCAACCATAAGCGAGAAAGTTGAAGCATTCATAAAAGAAGAAATAAGAAATTATGAATTACAAATAATTGGAATTCAAATTCCAGCAAAAATACTTCAGGAAATTGTGTTTACCACAATTGCTGAAAAAAATAACATATTATTGAGATTATTTTCCAAAAAAAAATTCAATAAGGTGATTATCTTTTGTAATACCAAGCTAAGATCATATGATATCGCAGAATTTCTTACAAAGAATGGTTTTCGCGCAATATCCTTGAACAGCGATTTTAGCCAAAAAGAAAGGGATAATAATCTTAATAGATTTAGAGACCAATCAAAACTGATTATGGTAGCAACCGACGTTGCAGCAAGAGGATTGCATATAGAGAATGTGGATATTATTGTAAATTATGATGTTCCGCGGCGGGAAGAATTTTATATCCATCGAATCGGAAGAACTGGAAGAAATAATCAAGAAGGTTATGCAATTACATTAGTATGCCCTGAAGATGAAGAAAGATTTGATAATATTAAGTCTCATTATGATTTGAAGTGTGAAACGCGCGATAAGAATTCTTTTTGAATTGTTTGAATTTTTTATTAAATTTCTTTTTATTAACTCGTCTTTCCTTTTATTAATAATTTTAATAATTTATATCTCTGCCATTATATTTATATACTACTATCTATTTAAGGTTATAAAATGCCAACATTATTATGGATATTATTGTCAACATTAATTATTAGTGCTTTATCTCTTGTAGGTATATTTACATTAAGTCTAAAGGAGAAACAGCTTAATAAAACAATAATGCTTCTTGTTTCATTATCAGCAGGCGGTTTAATCGGCGGCGCATTTCTTCATCTAATGCCTGAAGCAATTGAAAAGGTAAAAGAATCCAATGAAAATATTTTAACTGTTTTTATATTTCTTTTGTTAGGTCTTTGTTTATTTTTCTTAATAGAAAAGATACTTCATTGGAGGCATTGTCACGATGGAAAATGTGAAATCCATACATTTGCTTACATGAATTTAGTAGGTGACTGTATTCATAATTTTATAGATGGCCTAATAATCGCAGCAAGCTTCGTTGTCAGTATTCCTTTGGGCATAACAACCTCTTTGGCAATAATCCTTCACGAAATTCCGCAGGAAATTGGTGATTTCGGTGTTTTAATTCATGGTGGTTTTTCAAAAACAAAGGCATTGCTTCTTAATTTTATCACAGCAATCACTGCTATTATTGGTGGTGTTTTAGGATACTTCCTTTCAGAATATATTGGTTATTCGCTGACATTCTTGCTTCCTTTTGCAGCAGGCGGTTTTGTTTATATTGCTGCATCAGACCTGATACCTGAAATAAGAAAAGAAGTTTTATTGAAGAATTATCTGCTAAATTTCGGAGTATTTTTATTAGGAATCTTATTAATATATGGTATGAGATTGATAGGAGAATAGAATTAATTCTTTTATTATTAGAACTAATACTTATAAACTAAAAAACAGTAATAAACAAACAAAAAAAAGGTGATAAGATGAATAAAGATATTGCAAACTATTCTTTATATCTAATTGCAATTGTTGGTATTATTGCAATTGTTGGTATTTTTGTTATGCTTTATAATAATGAGTTTACGGCGTCACAACTATTAAATTCTGATGAAAAAGGGATTACAGCCAAGGCAATTAACTGGGCTGCTTATTGGGGTTGTATGAAAACAGATGGATGCAATGACTTGTTTAAACAATACACACAAACAAAAGACAAAACAATACAAAATAAATATTTAGAATGTAGCAAACAATGTAATAAAAATGCACAAAATCAGCAACAAACATATTGTTCAGATTCAGATGGGTATGACATTTTTACAAAAGGCAAAGTTGTTTCTAATTATTATCCTTTAGGAAAAGAAGATTCTTGTCAGAAATTTAAAACAGGAAAAACACAATTATTAGAAGGAGTCTGTATCAATAATAAACACATATTTAAATATATTGACTGTACTTTTGGTTGTAATGAAGGAATATGTTTAAAAGAGTTTTTTGATCTTGCTATAACTAATTTTATGATTGAGCCAATTCCAATTGTATATGGTGAAGATTTTAAGGTTAGCTATGATGTTACTAATATGGGTAGTAAAGATACTGAAAATTTATTAGGAGTACAAGTAATTATTTGTAAACCCGATGAAACCTCTTGTCATATTCCTGGATATACCTATGAATCGTTAATAAAATCAGGTGAAACCAAGCATTATACTTTTGAATTGCCAATGACTTTTAATGCAAACATTGTTGATAATAAAGTTAAGGTAATAGCTGGATTAGTGGGAAAATATGATGGGGGTTATAAAGTCTTTGAAGATGCAGATAATTCAAACAATGTTGTAGGAGATGTATTTGATGTTATAGATATTACTTATATCGAAATTAACTCTGTTGATGCTGATCCATCTATTATTAAACAAGGAGAAGATGTAACCTTTTATGTTGAAGTTGAAAATATGGATGATGTAAATTATGAAAATTTATTTGTAAAATTTTCGTTGACAATAGAACCAGATGAAACTACAGTTAATATCATTTTGGGGGAAAGCAGTCCTTTCTCTCTTAAATTAGGAGAAAAACAGTTAGTTGAAGTTAAGATGAACAGTGATTTAACTAAAAAAATACCTGTAGGTACTCATGCTTTTTCATTTTCAGTGTATGATTACCAGAAGATACACACCACTTATACATTAGGATTAAAAATTGAATCTTAATATTATCAGTTATAACTTTCAGAGAAACCTTATTTTTATCTATTAAAACACTTCACTTTTTAACATTTAAAAAAAGTGGCATATTTTATCAAAATTACAGCTTTACTCTATCTAAATCTTTAAATTAATTCAAAATAGTTTTACTTTATCTCAATCCCTAGCTTAGAATCCCTTCACTTTATCTCAATCCTCAATTTAGGATATTTCTTTACGCACGCTTCCTTTAAATCTTCCAAAAAAGTGGTAGATGGCGGATGTATATGCTCGAAATTCTTTTCAACCAGTTCTGGCATATTGTTAAACCGCTGAATAACCCATCTTGCATCAAGCTCATTTACAATCTCTGCAACTTTAATAACATCCTCTTTTCTGAATAAAAGGCTTGGCACAATAATTGTTCTTGCTTCAATGTCAACCTTGTCTTTGTATTCATGAAGTATTTCTAAGCTTGTTTTTATGTCTTGAATAATCTGGTTTGTTGAAATAAAAAATGTTTTTGATTTAGTCACTTTTTCAAACAGCGCATTATTTACCTCTGCTTCATTCACACTCACTTCAGCATTGTTCACTTCTTTAAAACCAGCATTTACTTCATCAAACTGAGCTTTTATGTCAATCGCAACAAAATCAACAAGCGCTTCTTTTAACAATCCGCGCAGAACTTCTGGTTTTGAGCCGTTTGTCTCAATGCCTACTTTAATCTTTTTTTCCCTGCAGAATTTTGCGAGCTCAACAAGCTGTGGTTTTTGCAAACAGGGTTCGCCGCCAGTGAAAATAACTGCTTCTGTAAAACTGCCGTTTAATTCAATCTCTTTTTTTACATCTTTAAGATCTTTAAGAAATTCTTCATTAGTTTCCAACAAATGCGGCGTGTTGCAGAATGGGCATTTAAAATTACAACCGGCAAAGAAAATCTTCAGGCAGATGTTTTTTGACCATTCCACGTTGACAGGCTCAATCGCTGCAATGTATGCCTGCATATCACTTCAACCCTCTTTAGTTTTTATAATTATTATTTATAATCAATTGGTTCTTTATAACTTTATTATAATTTTTCTATTAATTAATAATTTATTTCAAAATTAAATCTTCCTTTGCTTTAATAGCTTCTTCTTTTTTTTCAGGTTCATTCTTGAAAAAACCACTTAGTTTAGTGTTTTTTTTAACTGTTTCGTACTTAATCATCATCCCACCTCTTTTTTTACGCGACAAAAATTTAAAAAAACTAATAAAAAAACTTATCACAATTGATCTTGAACTATATTTTTGAGCATGAAGAAGAGCAGCTACGATTTGCACCATAACTACTCTTCTCTCCCCTCCTTTTTAATATGAAGCTGTATTCAGTTTTAGTGATACTTGTTTAATATTTCGGATAAACTGAAATTAATGTAAAGTTATTTCCTAATAATCAAATCACTTTCTGCTAGTCACTAATGTTCCGATTATTAAAGTGATTTGATATAATTATGGTTTGTATATACAAAACGGAAATGAAAGTTCGGAATTTCATTTCCGTTTTAGTATATTTATTAAGTTACACTAAAATTTTCCTGTACTTCCAAAACCACTTTCTCCGCGCGCAGTGTCATCCAACTCATCTACTTCAATAAGCTCAGCTATTTCCACTTTCTTTAAAACAGCCTGTGCAATTCTTTCGCCTCTTTTGATTTCATACGTCTCTTTCCCGTGATTTATGAGTGGAATATCAATATCTCCTCTGTAGCCTGCATCAATTGTGCAAGGTGTGTTTATGATTGAAATGCCATGATTTGATGCAAGACCGCTTCTTGGCCGCAGTTGAATTTCATAACCAAAAGGAATCGCAAACCTTACGCCGGTTTTAGCTTTCTTTATTTCCCCTGGTTTTATCGCAAACGTTTCTGATGAAAACAAATCCATGCCTGCGTCGCCATGATGTTTGTATGCAGGTGTTGGCAGTTCTTTATCAACCTTTAAAATCTTGACAGGAATTTTCTCCATCTTTTTTCACTTTTAGTATATACAAAAGTTCTTGATTTTTGTTCGGAAATCAAGGACTTTTAGTATATCAACCAATGTTAAACCGTATATGGCGCATAGTCATCATTAATTCATTAATCCTATTTCAATTCATCACTAAGACTAAGCACCCCTTTATTAATACTAAAACTTATACAATTTAAAATATCTTTCAATATATAAAGAATGTTAACCTGCAAACTATAGTTTAGAAATCACATGTAAGCTTGTGATAGTAGTGAAAATTGTTTTTAGGGGTGTTTGTCGTCGACTATTTATTATTTTTGTTTTTGTTCAGTTTTAGGGTGAAGCCACCAGTTCACTATGATTTAATAGTTTATTTTTTATATTTATAGCTGACGAATTAAATAATCGGATAAATTGGTTTAATTCGTCCAATATAGTAAACGCAACTACTAATTACGAAAATTTAGTGCGTTTACTATATAACTTCAATTTTTTTTGTATAACTCCTTTAAAAAAAAATTCATGGGACGGTGGACTTCGTCCCACAAACGAGTTGAGAGCCTTAACGTGTTGAGAGCTAAAAGAAGATATCAAGAATATTAAAAAACAGAATATCAGCTTCTTCTTCTCTCTTTTCCAATAAGCCTTTCAAGTGTATTTATCTTTTGCAGCAATTCAACCTTCTCATCAGCAAAGTTTTGAAGCTGTTTAGCATGCCGCTCTAATAAGAAATCTTTTTCTTTTACATCTTTTGCGATATTATTAAATTTCTCTATTTCTCCTTTTAGATTTGCAATGGTTATTACTACGCCCTGCAGTGTCTGTTTTAAATCATTATAACTTTTTACATCTGTTTTTATTCTTTCAACTTCTGATTTGAGCTCAGTTTTGAATTCGTTTGTGAGCTCTTCTACCAATCTCTGTTTGATATGTGTTTTTAACAGCTTTAACTCATTTAATTCTTCAGAAATATTATTTCTTGTATTCTTTATTTCTCCAAGCTCCTGCTGGAATTGATTAAGATGATTGCTATTTTCAGAATGAAAATTAGTGAAATTTGTCTTAAGGTTAGTAATCTCATTATGCAGTTCTTTGATTATTTCAGTCTGCTGCTTTAATGTGTCGCAGTGTGTAGTTAGTTGTCCGTGTATTTCTGATATCTTTTCCTCAGATTCCATTAACCCTTTTATTTTTGAAAACATAAGTGAATGGAAACATGGCTTATTTATTTGTTTTGTGTATTTGTAGTTTATTAATGGTAGTGTTAACATCCAATAAACATTCTATTCCATTTTCAATTCCCTAAACTTAGACAAATTTCCCTAAACTTAGGAAATATTCCCTAAAAATAGAAAGATTTAAATATAACCCTCTTTATTTTTATTATACACACTTAACTTTCATAAAAATGAAGTGGATTTATGAGTGGATTTATAAATGATACCCGAAAACATAATGCTTGGAAACAAAACATCAATAAAATTATTGTTAGTGTTATTTGAAGATCCTTTTCACGAATTCAATGAACTAGAACTTGTAACAAGAGCTAAGACTGGAAAAGGTTCAGCAAGCACAGCTATTAGTGAGTTGGTGAATAATAAGTTCCTTATACAAAAAAAGCGGGGAAATGCAAAAATGCTTTCCTTAAATTTTGGAAATAAGAATGTTTTTCTTTTGAAAAATTTGTTTGATAAAAATAAGCTTAATCTTTTATCCAATTCGAAATTAGTGTCATTAATATTATTTACTGAAAATATCAAGGATAAATCTGCTCTTGTTGTAGTATTTGGCTCTACAGTTGCTGGCACATCAACTGAAGAAAGTGACATTGACATCCTTTTAGGAAGCGAAGATACAATCATAATAAAAAATAAAATTCAGGATGAAAGAAGAAAGATTGAGGAACTGTTTGGAGAAAGGTTTAATCTTCATAGTTACACAATTGATGAACTAAAAGTTAAGGCAAACTCTGATGCTTTTATACAAAATGCCTTACTGAAGGGTGTATTGCTCCATGGTTATGACCTTTGCTTGGAATTATTTACAAGTTTCAAAGAAACGAAAAACTTAGAAAGGCTGCTTTTCTTTAAAGAAAGAATAAACTCCTCATTAAGAAATTATTTAAAAGGAGATTATAAAGCTGCTAAGGAAATTCTAAAAACAACACATGAGCAAATCATTTTTTATTTACTTTCAGAAAAGGGAATTGGGTATTCAAGCAAGAAAGATGCTAATGACGCTATAAAAAAATTGCCAGAGAATATTATAATAAGAAAAATAAGCAAAGCATCTCTCAGAGAAGGAATTAAATTAAGCGAAAAATTTATATTAACACTTCTAAAAGACAGGCTAATAATATAATGTTGTAATTTGTAATTGTTGATTATCTTTAACGGTGAAACTTATGCTGAATGAAGAGCTTGAAAGAGACATTAAAAGAGCTAAAGAGGCATTAAAATCTGCCGAGAGAAATTTAAATGAAAATGATATCTTAGGGCTTGACTCAAAATAAAATGCCATAATTTATAAACTCTGGATTCTATTTTCCGCGCAGAGTACGGCAGGTCTGGAGCGTAGCGTAAGACCTGCTGGTGAATGCGCTTAAAAATCCCGCAGGATTTTTCAATAGCAGAAATAT
>JAGVYH010000014.1 GCA_018303325.1 Candidatus Woesearchaeota archaeon | reverse complement strand
TAGCCAAAGTTTATCAGTATCATCTTTTTTCATTAAATGACATATATAGAATCCAGAGTTTATAAATTATGGCATTTTATTTTGAGTCAAGCCCTTAGGTGTTTCATACACTAGTTTAAATCAAATTTTAGGGTTAGCATTTGAGGGTGTTGGTGTATTAGATGATGAGAAATGCAAAGTGTACATCAGCAGACGTGATAAAAGCGCGCGCCATAATCTCACTAACTCTTTTTTCACTGATGAAGATGCAAAAGCGCATGCTGCAACTAATGCGAAATATTTAATCAAATATGCATGGGAGCATCATTGGTTTAGTGAAGATACAGCAATACCGGAATGTATTGGTATAAAGATAATCAAAAAAGTGATAGGTAATGGTGTTTATTCTGCATTTAATTTAGACGAAGGCAACACATACGAACTACTTAAGCAAACAATTGAAAATTATGGCCTGTTGGATGATGAAAAATGCAAGATATTGATTAACAAAAAAAAAGTTAGAACCTCTAAAATAGTTTCGTATGCTTTATTTCAAGGTGAAAATGCAGAGTTTAATGCAAACTCTTTTGTTAGATATCTATGGGAAAATAAATTGAAATCTGAGAAAGAAAGATCGATACCTGAACTTATATCAAGGTATGATATCACGGATTATGTTACTCTAAGAGTTTATCGCGCGTTAGGATTAAGAAATCATAATATAACCAAACTATTGAAAGCAACAATTGAAGGTTATGGTAAGTTAGATGAGGATAAATGCGCAGTGTTTTTTACCCAAACTGATAAAAGTTCACAAATGACGCTTTCAAATGCATTTTTTACAGGGGAGCACATTAAACAACATGCTGCATCTAATGCAAAATTAATGGCTAAATATGAGTGGGAACACAGATGGAAAAGTGATGAGGTGCCAATACCTGAACTTGTAAGGAAGAATGATTATTTCTGTGAAGGTATTTACACAGCGTTAGGACTGAAAACAAGGAACACAAACAAAGTTCTTAGAATGGCTATTGAAAATTATGGGGTTTTAGATGATGAAAAATGTGCATTATACATCAGCAGAAAGGATGGTGGTTCACGCGGAACACTTTCTTATGTGTTTTTTTCTGATAAAGATGCTAATCCACATGTTGAGGATAATGCAAAATGTTTGGTTAAGTATGCATGGGAACATCATTGGAAAACAGAGCAAACACCAATACCTGAACTTTTAAAGAAAAGCGATATTTTTAATCTTCTTGGTATCGGTGCTTATAAAGCGTTCCCTGCAAAACAGAGGCATTACACCAAAATTTTAAGGTTGTCAATTGATGGATTTGGTGTTTTGGATGATGAAAAATGTAAGGAATATATCAGCAGAAAGGATGGAAATGCGCGAAGAACACTTTCTACTACATTTTTTACAGGGAAAGAAGCAAAGCAACATGCCAAAGATAATGTAACTTATTTAGTCAGATATGCATGGGAGCATCATTGGAAGAGCGACGACAAACCAATACCTGAATGTGTAGATACAGTAATGTTCCAGAAACTTTTAGGAAACGGACTTTATCCTGCAGTAGGTATAAAGAGCGAGCACTATAAAGAACTTTTTACCTTAACAATTGAAAATTATGGTAAGTTAGATGATGAGAAATGTGAAGTATTAATTAAACATAATGAGAAAGATAAGGATGAGGATAAAAGGGATTCTAGAACATTATCACATGTTTTTTTTTATGGAGAGAGTGCAAGAAGCAATGCAGAATATTTTGTGAGATATCTATGGAATCACAGGTGGAAGAGCGATAAAACATCTATGCCTGAATTTGTCGATACCATAGATTTGGATAAATATGTAGGTGTTGGTGTTTATACAGCCTTAGGATTGAAGGGTGGCAATGTTGTTAAGCTATTAAGCTCAGTATTTAAGGATTTTGGTGTTTTGGATGATGAAAAAGCTGAAGTGTTATGCCGTGAGATATTTGACCATGCTAAGAATATTAACCACAATGTCAAAACAAAACTTCGTGAAATATTTTTTAGTGAGGAAAATAAGGCAGCTGAGGAGAATAAGCAAAAGCTGTTAACAGCTTACCAGCAAATTCATCAAAAACGTCTTTCTGATTTAGGTGAAGAAGATTATGAAATGCTGCCCCCAGAAGTATGTGAATTAATTACTCCTACAGTAACAGCTGCTGCTTCACCAACTATTGTTTCACCTAGAAAGAATGATGTTGGATACCACCAAATCCATGTTGAATGGACAGATGCTATGACTAAACATCTTAAGGAATTATATAGAACTCATAGTGACGCATTGTTTAAAATGAAAGATACTCTTTGGAGCACTTTAGGTGTTACTTCTTTTTCAGCAATGATGAAAGCTTCAGAGTTAGGGTTGATTGCATCTATAACTTTTGGAAACTCGCCTTCTTCAAGAATGCCGCATTATGCTTTTGTTCACTTTAATGGATATCAAACTTTTAGAGAAATGGCTGAAAAAGCAGAGCGCATTGAAACTCTCGACGAGATTGATGCTGAATGTTTTATAACACCTGCCAATAAACAAGGTATTCATGTCCAGATTCCCATAACTTTTAAAGGAATAATGCTGACTGGTTATACTGATGTTGAGCAACAAGCCATTAGAACAATAGCAACATTTATTTACAATCCAGATCTATTCAGAAGAGAAAGTGATAAACGCGGATTACCCTATTTTTCAGTTGCATCTGAGCTGGTTGAACCACAGTGCATGGTACCTGTTATTCAGTCAGAAACAATAGATTCCATAACAGAGATGATAGCAGATACTACAACATGGGGTAATGGAACTAGAACTAATAGCGACGGAAATGATAATGAAAGACTGATAAAACTTTATCTTCCAGTTTCATATTGCAAAGATTTTGGCGGTGTTTTTACTTCAGTATTAAATATAGGAAGTAAGAATATATTTTTATTCAGGCATTATGATATTGGGTGTGTTGAATAAAAAGGATAAACAAAAAATTTGTAAGTAAAAAGTCTGCCGTCAACTTTGGCGAAAACTTGATTATTAAGACATTGTAAAAAGGCTAAGTTTACTGATGGGGTTCGCTTCTCGATAGTCTTGCGATATACCTAATATCAAAGTTAACAAATTTGAGGCAGACTTTTTACATACCAAAAATAGAAACTTTTATATATAAGGCATATATATCTATATATGTGATGTAATATGGTACAAGCTGTAATAAATATCAATGAAAACACAAACAGGGTTTTGAATATTGTCAAAGCGAAGTTTGGATTGAGGGACAAATCTGAAGCAATCAACGTAGTAGTCAATGAATATGAGCAATCTGCATTAGAGCCAGAATTAAGGCCTGAATACAAAGTTAAATTAGCTAAAATTATGGGTGGCAAACATCTATCTCGAAAAGAGTTTGAGAAAGAGGTAGCATAAATGTACAGGGACTCATACAGCGAAGATATCACTAAAAAGTTAGCTAAACTTAAGAAAAAAGACCTTGTGCAGTATTCTCAAGTCAGAAAAAAGATGGATTCAATATTAGCGAATCCCGAACACGATTATAAGTTTTTAGGATATGATATGAAAGGAGTTAATAGAGTTCATTTAGGACATTTTGTTTTGGTTTTTAGAGTCGATAATCAGAATAAGATAGTCTCTTTTGAAGATTATGATCATCATGATATTATTTACAGGAAATAAGTAAACTTCCCAATCGCAGCAGAGCTGCGGGGCTTTATTTTGCCAACGCTTCAGATGGGAGGTTTACTCTTAAAAATGGGTCACAGCAGAGCTATGGCGTTTATAACCCATTTTTTTTGAATCAAAAGTTTCTATTTTCAGAGCCGCAACTCAATATTCATAAGTAGAAATCTGGTAAAGGTTGGTTAAATTAATTCTGTGAAATTTAAATATCATCTTTTTTAAGTTACTTGCATTGGTTTAGCGGTGGTTAGAGTTCTTAATCTCGTTCCTAATTCCTAACTCGTTTGTGGGCGAAGCCACAGTCACATGAAACTGTTTGAAAGCTTGAAAGCTTGAAAGTGCGCTATATGTACGACATTTTCAAGCTGTCAAGCTTTCTAACTTTCAAACCATCTTACCTTTCTTCATGAACGGGTTGGACATGCCAAGAACGAAAAATAGGGTAATGTAAATAATCAACATAAATTGCTTTTTACTTTTCTGTGCAGACGATAATACTCTTTTATATCATCATCATCTATTTTGTTGTCTTTAGTTAAGTCATCATCTTTGTTTATAACACCGTCGCCATTAATATCCGCAGGATTGAAATCTCCAGCTTTAAATCTAAGATAATAACTCTGCCTTCTAAGTAAAGGCGGGCAAAAACCATCTTTTTTGTAATCAAGCGGACAGGTTACTGGCTCACATATGCCAAATAATTCTAAAATGTAAGTTACATATTCTTCTGGTGTGACATTGCCGTCAATTTTGCCGTAAAAAGTGCCCTCGCAGCTCTCTTTTCTGCCGTCAAATTCATCGATAAACCTTCTTAAATCATCAATATACCAATCAGGGTTAGTTTCTTCTTCTGTTCTCTCTTCAATAGACATTCCTGCTCTGATATTGTCAGCTATATTGCTATTTGTTCTATATTTATCACTTGTTGTAATGTCATCGGCTAAAACAGACGCTGAAACCAGATGCAAAAGAGCTATTAATGTGCATAGTGTTTTTTTCATGGTTGGCCTATTGCGTTTAAATAATAATTTAAAGATAACATCTGTATATGTGTAAATTATAATTTTGTAGGAATATTTAAATGTTTTGTTTTGTTGTTACTTTACAAAGGTAAAAATTGAAAGATTTATAAATACTCCAAATCTTACCACCCCTGCTTATTCTGTATATTAAAAGTGTTCAATGCTAATGAACACTATTATTCATTACTAATGAACAGAATTTATCAAGGCTAACAAAAAGATTCATTTTTGTTCACAAAGCCATTCCCATACAGGTTTTACTAAAATATTGTTTATATTATCTTTCTGGTTAAATGTAAGAATTATTCCTTCTTCAATGCTTAATTTGTCCATAGCTTCTTTTAATCCATTTATTTCACGTTCTTTATTATTTTCATTCAGCTCATAGCATACTTGAATTGCTTTTGAAACTTTTCCCATCTTTCTTATGACAAAATCACATTCATTATCTTCCTTAAAATAGAATATTTCCTTATATTTATTTCTCAATGCTAAAAAGACTATATTTTCCAGTATTCTACCCATATCACCAGTAAAAGAAGCTGAAACAGATTTGGATAGCCCTATATCTATTGAATATATTTTTTTGGGGTTAACTAACTGTTTTTTATATGAATAATCAAATTTTGGCACAGTGAACAATAAATAACTATCTTCATAATAAGATACATAAGTTATAGCTGTGTTTGTTGAGCCCAATCCAAATAATCTTTTTAATGAATTAAAAGAAATTTCTTTGCTTATATTACTTAATAAGTAAATTGCCATTTCCTTTATTATTTTTGTTTCCCTAATGCCATATTTTGTAATTATATCTCTTGTTATAATATCTTCAAACAACTCCTGTAGAATTTCATACCTTCCTTGTTTTAGAAACTCTGGGAATCCACCTTCATTAAAGTAATCTTTAAAAGATTCAACTCCCGCTTTTTTTTGTCTGAATACTAGCCACTCCTTATAAGAAAAAGGAAATAACTCAAATGTTATGTGCCTCCCTGTAAGTTTTGTTCCTAAATCTCTACTTAATAATGAAGCATTAGAACCAGTAAGAATAACTTTCTTCTTCTTGTCGTGTAATCCCCTTACTATTCTTTCCCATCCTATTACATTTTGCATTTCGTCAAAAAAATAATGATCACTATTTCCAAATTCCTCTTTAAATGTCTCATCTAACTTCTCAAAATCAGTTATTTCAAAACTAAATGCCCGCGGGTCTTCAAAGTTAAAAAAATAAAATTTCTTTTGAGTTTTTATTAGTTGTTTTAATAAAGTACTTTTTCCGCATCTTCTTACTCCACTTAAAATAAGGACATGCGACAGATTTAGGCTTATAAATTTCATTAAATCTCTTTTTATTCCTAACTTTTCTAACTTTAGTTCATCTATCTGTTTCACAGTTATATTTTTTAAGTTTTCTGATAGCATTTTTAATGTAGATTATTTATTAGTATATAAATGTTTTCATTGCCAATGAACACTATTGTTCATTACTAATGAAAACACCTTTTTTTGTAATCCTTCTTTTTTATCTTTACGCTTATTAAATAACCGTAACGTTTATATACTTATTTGTATTTCCCATTTATATGCGGCAAAAAACAATAATCTTGTACGATCTTAAAGGAAAAACACAATCAGAAAAAGTACAAGCTCTTAGAAAGTTATATGGTTATCGAGATATATCTAACTATGTTTACAGATATGATAAAACAGGAGAACTTTCAAATATAGAGTTTAATAAAACAGAAAAAATGGTTATTGAATTAAAGAAAAATAAAGATTTGGCAAAAGTGATTGAAATTCTGAGTAAGCTTAAAATTAAAGCAGAAGTGGCAAAGATTCAATAATTATGCAACACCGCAACCAATATTGCATTTTTTGTATGTTATTACTCCACAAAGGTAAAAATGAAAAGATTTATAAATACTACAAACTCTTACCACCCCTGCTATGGTTCAAAGAAGCATATTTAAAAATGATAAAGGCTTTCCTTTATCCATGACTCAAGGAGAAATAGTTGTAGAAAGACATCTAGGAAATATTGTAGAAAAATGCAGTTATAATCAAAGAAATGATCTTGTTAATACATGTTATGATTTTTCTAATATTACTTCAATTGCTACTCCTAACTCTTGTTATGTTATTTTTGACAATAAAGGAAATGTAATTTATCCAATTAAATCAGAAGTAAAAACAGGTTCAAGACAAGTTAAAATCTTACCAACAAGAAAAATAAGGTTGAATATTGATTTTGATAAAGAATTTGAAAATCTTAAAGGTCAGCAAGTTCATTTAATAATGCCAAGGCAAAGAGAAATGTATATGATAGAGCATGAAATTTTAAGAAGTTTCTTGGGAGACTATGATGTTAATGTGGGTTTAGTGCATGGTCCAGGCACAGATATTTTTCATTCAGACTTCATAGGTGCAGTTGCATTCATCAAAGGCAATTATGGTGTTGACACTATTACTTTACATCCTTCTAAAGGAGATTATACAAACGCAAAAACATTGTTTGAACAAGAACAGGAAGCAATAGCAAGATTGGGTGTAAAACTGGCTTATGAAAATATGGAAGCAAATGACCGCTGGCTTAGTTATCCTGAGCAAATAACAGATATGAAACTTTCTTTTATGGGTTTAACACTTGATTTATCACATCTTCCTGCTGATACAGACTTAGTTGCTTTAGTAGACAAGGTATTTGGAAAGCTTGATGTTGTGCATCTAAGCAATCAAGGAGCAGGAAAAACTCATCTTCCTTATCGTCAAGGAACAATGAATGTTCATGGATTTCTTGATGCATTAAAGGCAAATGGATATAATGGGTATATTGTTCTTGAATATGGACAAGGTCATCAGAAACAGCGAGAAGATGATTTAAAAAGAGTGCAAGATTTTTTTAGATAGTGTAAATGATGAGAGTGTAATGATTTTTGTTGAGTAGTGTAAATAATTTTGTTGAAACTCATCTTTTAGTATATGTTCATTGGCAGCCTTTAGTACACCATACTTCTTCTGTTTTTATCATGACTATGCATTCTACATCACTAACACAACTATTAATAAATTCTCTAAACCAAAACTTAAATGGTTCATCAATATTCCCTGATTGCTTTGCTTTTGCTATTAAATACTTTTTGAAGTTTGGTTCTTTTTTATATAAACCTAACAGCTGATTATCATCTAATACATCACCTAATACAACAAGATCATTTGCATCACTGCTTTCTTTAAATTTATCAATGATGAAAAGATTATAAGGGTCAGATTTTGCTTGATCTATCCCCATATCGTTTGCCAAACTATCCATTGATTCTATCATCTTTTTTCTTGTCTCAGAATCACTTGTTTCGTAAAGAACATCTAATTCCTTCATTAATTTATTTGGCAACTCCTTGATACCCATCTTATCTAACAGACTCGCCTTTAATAATGGGTCTGTTGTTTCAGTATACATTTCTTCTAATAAATCTTTTGGAAGAGTATACTCTGTGTTATATTGACTCTTATATTCTACAAACTGTTTTCTGATAGATGGATCATCACTCATAACAAGTTCTCTTATAAACGCTTTTCTTTCGTCAGGTGATAAATTATCCAAAATAAATTTCAATCCTTCACCAGTGGGATTATCATAAAATAAAGGGATATAATGCTCAAGTGTTGTTTCTTTGTCTAATTCCCCCTTGTTTATAATCTTTTGCGCATAATCAAAGATATGATATTTAACATCATATACTCCATATGGCAAAACATCTTCTTTATCAGATAATGGAAAACTGAGCAAGACCAAGGCTGCATCTCCATTTCCTAATCTAAACAATCCTTCAATAAGATAACCTTTTTGATTATCATCAAGCCTACTATATATCTTTAAACTGCTGTCAAGAAAATCACCAAATCCTTTATTGGAAAGATACTTAAGGTAATTGTCAACTCTTCCTGAACATATTTTTGTTCTTTGTTGAAGATATCCATCTGTAAAAATCATTGTTGACAAATATGAACTTACAGTGTATACATCACCTGATATTGATTCCCCTTCATCAGCAAACTCTTCTGGTGTATTTTCAAAACAATTAAAATAATAATCAAATTCTTCTTCCTCAGACATGGGTACTTCTTGAGTTTCTTCTGTTGAATCTGAAGGATTTGGTAATCCACTATAATCTATACCGATTTCTTCATCCTCTGTCTCTTGGATATTATCCCCTTTTATTTTAGCATCTCCGTTCTTAGATATATAATTAGCAATACCATAAGTAACCAACATAATTAATAATACGAACGCAATACCAAAAATACCTGCAACACCACTGCACTTGTATTTATTATCTAAACAAAAAGTATACAACCCAGATGGTTCTATAGTTTTATCTAATTTATTGCTTTTGCTTACTGTGTTAGGTCGCACATATTTTGGTCCTGCTGATTTTTTCGCTGTTTCAATAATGATAGTTGTTATATCCCTCTCTACTTTTGCTGTTTCAGGCGCTGCTTCTGGAAGAACAGCTTCTCCAACACAGCTTCCAGCTTCGCACTTAAAATCGTCTTGAGTTAATCCCAATCTAACACCTATTATCTCTTTTATCCTCTCGACAAGACCTTCATAATCATTGATATATTTATTAACCGCTTGTGTTATTGCCTCTCTTTGTTCGTCTGTGAAATCTATGTTTATATCTACTTGCAGTGTTTTTGTGTTGTCAGGGTTTGGTGTAACTGTAATGCCATATCTGGAGAGAGTGTCGAGTTGTTCTGATGTGAGCTGGGTTAAGGTTGGTTCTGCTGAGAATTCTGCTTCAGGATCATATTCTATTATACTCGTTTGTACTCCTGCTGCTTCGATTTGTTGCTCCGATTGCTGGTTTTGCGCTGATTTTTTCATAAGCTTGCTAAGGTCAATGTTATCATTATAAATAAGTCTCCAATTGGAGAATTTCATCTTTGCTTTACTTTCTGGCATTATAACTATACTTATTTTTCTGTTTTGTTTTCCTGCAATTCTCAATGTTGATAAACGTGAAATCAATCTTCCAAACCCTGAATCAGCAAGATAAACCGTATCAATATTAAAAGGCAGGGTTCTATGCACAGGTTTAAACAGCTTTATACTTCCAGATAATTTATCCCAATATTCATCTTTAACAACCACTAATAAGTCCATGTCAGAGATATACTGTTTACCATATAATATCGGATCAGAAGGCCTATTTTTAAGAGGCGCCCAACCAGTAACAAGACTTCCCATAACTATAAATGCTATGTTCATATCTGAAAATTTGCTTCCATCAACAGCAGATTCATCTGCAGCAACAAAATTATGGATTTTTGTTTTTATAGATGTATATTCATTCTCACTAATTGTAGGACCTAATTCAATTTGTTCTTCCACAATTGTTTTATCACCATACTTCTTTTTAAGATTTTTTGCTTTTTTTAATACGCTGCTTGAAACAATACCTTTTATTTTTTCTAAATCCAAATAGAGTATAAATTCTATTTCTTTCTCAGTCAGTTGCTCTGGTTCTTTAGAAACCATTACTTTGAGAATTTCTCTGATTCTTAATTCATTTAATACACCAAAGGTTATATCGCTGATTGTCTCATCTATATCACTTGCTGTTTCAGGCGCTGCTTCTGGAAGAACAGCAACACCAACACAGCTCCCAACCTCGCACTTAAAATCGTCTTCTTTTAATCCTAATCTTATCCCAACTATTTCTATTATCCTCTCGACAAGTCCTTCGTAATCATTGATATAATCATTTACTGCCTTGTCTATTGCCTTCATTTGCTCGTCTGTAAAGGCTATTTTTATATGTACTGACAATGTTTTTTTGCCGTCGGTGTTTTCTGTAACTGTTATACCATCTCTGACGAGGGTGTCGAGCTGTTCTGGTGTGAGCTGGGTTAAGGTGGGTTCTGTCGTCGCTGGTTGTTCTGGTGATGTTATTGCTTTTGGTTCTGTCGTCGAAGCTGGCTGTTTATCATCTGCTTGCTCTGTTTCACTCCCTTCACTTAAATCACCCAATCTTTTTGTCCATTCTGAGCCTTTTGAGGCAGCAACAACATCCCTTATGTCTGCATATGACTCTTTTTGGAATGAATCTTTAAGCTCTGCAGCGTATGAAACTAATTCTATCACAAATTCTGGGTAAGTTGATGACAGGTGTGCACCTTCAACAAAATGCGAGAATTTGTCTGGACCTGAATCTGGATTGTCATCATCCTCAAATAAGCGGATGTACTCGCTTCTGAATCCTGGATTTTCATTTCCTACTATATGTTCTGAAAATTCATTGTACAAAAACTGTATTATCTCTTCATCTGTTGCACTAGGGTTTAGCTCTTTTACTTTTGTGTACAATACTTGAATTACTTTTTCAGGGATATAATCTCCATGCTTAAGATTTTTTTTAACTTCCTCAAGCAAAGGAGCCCACCAGCTGCTCTGCCATAGTATTACATCATCTTCATTAATCCTGTTTACCCACTCTGCTCTTGAAGGATGATACACACCAATCTGGTTCTTCTGATAATAAACCCGTTCTTTGTAATCTTTCAACACTGCTTTAACTTTTGCCTCATTTACACTGGCTTTTGGAGGTTTAGGAATGTGCACTTCTTTT
Organism: Candidatus Woesearchaeota archaeon; assembly: GCA_018303325.1. Taxonomy (GTDB): domain Archaea; phylum Nanobdellota; class Nanobdellia; order Woesearchaeales; family DSVV01; genus JACQSP01. The sequence continues at coordinate 5,990 of JAGVYH010000014.1, read as the reverse complement.
TCACCAACTCTTGATAATATATTGTATCCAATTCTTCCAAATTTGTTGCTTATAATCCTTAAATAACTGTCTCCTTGAGAATTTTTTAGCTGACTGAGAGCTCCAACTGTTAAAATAGGAATAAATAATAACATTGTGAGTATTCTTGCTTTTCCTGAAATTCGTTTTATAATCTGTTTTGATAATGAAGATGATTTGGCGTTTTCTGCTGCTTCTGTCGTCGCTGGTTGTTCTGCCTCAGTTATTGCTGCGGGTTTTTCTGATGCTTCTTCTTCCACTTTCTCTGCGCTGCTTTCAGTAACAGCAACAATCCTAAAAAAAGGGGTTTCTTTAAAATTTCGCAAATATAATTTTTTTCCTTGATAATGTATCTCTACATCCCCTACTTTCCTTAATTCGCCTATTGTAGTCTCAATGAGAACATAATCAGAATTAGCAGCTAAAAAATTTTCAGAATATGCTCTGTTTGCAGTACCGACAAACCAATAATTTACACCTTGCTTGTCAGGCAAACCTGCATATCTTCTCTCAACTGCTCTATAAACAGGCACCCTATCTTGTAACCACTTAGGTAAGCTATAGACATTTATCAGTTTGCTGGCAAAATCTGCTAATTTTACTAGAATAGAATCAAGATTAACAGGGGTTTTTGCTTTCTCTGCTTCAGGTATCTTTGCTGGCACCATCCCACCCATTAACATCACAGATTTAACAGCTTGCAATGCATCTTTCACAGGATTAATTTTAAGTGCAAGTTCAGAATCAGTATTCTCTTGTTTAAACGCTTTTAACTTAGAATAAATAAATACAAATGCTTCTTTTGCATCAGGCCTTCCTTCCATCTTCTTCCAAGTTGCTTCACCAATCTCGTCGGGTTTTGCAATAGCAGACTCATCTATTATTTCTTTTCTGTTTACTTTCCCTTGAATTTCTATGATTTTTGATGCAATCTCTTCTTGTAATTGCGCAGGGATGTGCTGGATGTTTGCTTTGATGGTTTCTAATGAGATGGCTGACTGTTCTGATGGTGCTTCTTCCTCAGCAGTTTCAGCAGGCTTCTCAACTTCTTTTAAGTTATATTTTAATTCTACTGCAGAATTCAAGACAGAAATATCTTCTGCAGGCACTGCTTTGATTGTTAACTCAGCTCTAGTTGAGTCATATATTATTACAGGCTCTTGCTGATCAATTGAACCGGCTAAAGAATCGCTGTAATCCTTGCCAGTCCTGCCTTTGTAGAATGTTACTTTTGCGATGAGGGGATTTCCTTCTAATTCATTAATACCTGATGACCTATACCCGCCAATCACAACAGGCAGCCCAGTTCTCTTTGAGAGAATGTTCAGCAATCCATAAAGTTTACCCAGATTAAAGCTGCCAAACTGCGCATTTTCTTCAACATATATTGCAGGGAATTCTTTGCCTTCTGCATCCTGCAGGATTTTCAGCCTGACAATTCTTCTTACTACAACATAACCTTTATCATTTCTCAAAGCAATAGCTTTATTCGTGCCTTTTACCAAATATCCTAATAGGCCATTGTTAAGATTAGTGCCATAAGTGCAGCTTTGGCATGCAGTTGAGCCGGGATAATTTCCGATGTTGAACATTATGTAAAAGTCGTCTGTGAAGTCGGCAAAATAATCTGTTCCATCAGCAGTTGTAGTGTATTCTAAGTTGTCCTGCCAGCTGTTAATTGCTGCAATCTTTGCTTTGAGGGGATTAAATCCTTCTGCAGATGCCAGCTTTTCTGATAACATATCTCCTTTTGAGGACATGAACCTTGCTCTGTCCTTTTCAGGAAGGTTTGCAAGCTCTAATTCGATTATCTTTTCAATTGTTGTTTCATAATCATTAGGCATGTCTAGATTACTGATTTTTTCTTTCAATTGCTTCAGTTCTTCAAATTCTGCAAGCTCTTCTTCTTTTGCGTTCATCAGCTTCCAATAACGAGAATTACCTGTTAAATCTTCAAATCTTGCTTTGTTTACATCAGACCAGGAGCTTATATCATTTATAATGATCTGCTCAAGAACTGCTCTCTCAAGATTTTTTGAATAAAGCCAATCCTTGAACTCACCTTTTGTCTCTTTTATCAATGTTTCAAGCATCAAGTTAAAGAATTCTGGCTCAGTTTTTGTGCTTAAGAATAGATCAACCAGCTCATAGATATTTCTTCCATTATGATCCTTATAATTAAATCGCCGGTTATTCTTTGCATAGTCAGTCAGGATATTTTTAATCACTAGTTTGGGTTCGACACCCTGTGAGATATCAGAACCATCTATGCCTGCTGTTACTATACCTACTCTTACAAGAATCCTGTTATAATCTACTTTACCATCAAACCTAGCTAATAATTTGTCAACAAAGAGATAATTGTATGTTGTGAGAAATTCATCAATTTTATTTAAGTCTATCTTTTTGTTCTCAGTTAAATCATTCAGTATCTCATTTGTAATCTTCAATAAGTCAGAGTTAAGACGGCCTGCATTTGCTTGTATGTTTACGTCAACTACTTTGTAAAATATGCCCATCAGCTTGTCTAATTCTTCAAATGATGCTGTCGACACAGCTGTTTCAGACAATTTGCCGTATTTTAACTCAAGATATTCCAGTATTGAAGGCAAAATTTTATTTAAGTTAGGATGAGTTTTCAGGGTTGACAGCTGTCTCATGGATTTTTGAAGGTCATCTTTTCTTCTTGCTGACGAATCTCTGAATTCAGGATTTCTGACGAAGACACTGAACATATCTCTTAATCTTGACAATGCAGCTTGGTCATAATCACCATTATCAGTTTCAGTGAGCTTCAATACCGGTTCGATGAAGATATGCGGAATATTTTCGGACACTGCTTCTGTATCTTTTGGCCTGATACTGTTCTCAAGTGCAGCTAAAAGAGAAGCTTCATCATCAATTACCTTCTTCACAGAATACTTTTTCCTTGTGAATATGTTTCTTGCCTGTGACATCAATTCCTTGAGCTGGTTATTCTCAGTGATTCCTGAAGCATATTTAATGAATGCCTTAAATCCTGGGTTTTCAGTGAGAACAGGCGCATTTGTTTCTAAAAAGTTATGCAGTAACGGATATTTCCTGAACTGCGACAAGGGTTTACCTGACATGAGGTCATTGAACACGCTGAGTATCACTTTGTTATCTGTACTCTGCTTGAACATGAGCTCTGTATAAATCCTCATCCTGCTCTCATAAGGCATCATTTCATATTGTGCAGTTAGTTTTTTAAGGAGCTGCTCTTTTACAGGGCTTTGAAGTGAGTCTACAGAAGATATTCCTTGAACAACTAATGTTTCAACAAGATTCTGTGATGAGCTATCTATTTTCAGCTGAAGGAGAACTGCCAGTTCAATCCCATACTCTTCGCTTATTTTCTTTAAGCCATCAAAACTAAGGGCTGAGCTTACAGATGATAAAAGCCCAATAAGTCTTTCTTTATCATTCAGGTCTTTGGCTATTGTTTTTATTGGATCTATCTTTTCATTCAACACAAACATATTAGATAGAATCCAATGCAATCTCTCCATGAGGAATGGCTGTTCTGCCAAGGGTATCTGTTCTGCCTGCGGTACTGAATCTATTGAAGCAATTGATTTTTTTATGTCAGCAGTGATTTCATCCAAAGACTGCTTTGGATTATCCTTGATCAGCCTTAAAACCTTGATAAGCGTCTCAACAGATATATATTTTAGAAGATTCTTGAGCTCATCAAGGTTTAGCTGGTATTTATTTGGGTCGCTTCTGAAATAGCTGTCAACTGCAGATTTTGCATTATCGACACTGCTTAATGCATAAAGGTAATCAAATAAGCTGAGTTTGTCGTCTTCATTCAGCCTTGGCTCTTTTGGATGATTTGTACGCTCGCGATTAAGCTGGTATGACACTTCATTCATCTTTTGCTTAAGCTTTGGATCTAAAACAGTCATTAAGAAGTATTTTGGATGAGTTATAAGATACCGTGTAAGCTTGATATTGATTCCATACTTCTTGGAGATAGCCTCAGCGCCAGCATTTTGTAGTAGTGTTCTAAAAGTACTGATGATATAAGCCTTAACTTCCTCCTCTTGCTCAGCAGAATATGAATCAATTAAAGCATCTACTGCTTTACCAGCCTTATCACCTTTAGTTGAACCTAATATTCGTATTATCGTTATTTTAACAGATTTATCTGTTTCTTTTTTCAGTTGCTTAATTAATGGTTCAGTTGCTTTGTCTCTTCCACTCATAGATAATGCATTTGCACTTGCTGCCCTTATCTCTTTTTCTGTTCCTTCATGGAGTTGAGTTATCAATAGTTTTTCTGCTTCATCAGTTTGAATGTAACCAAATGCATTTAATATTTCTATCTTTACCTCTCTTTCTGTTCCTTCTTTATAGAATGTGTCTGTAAATTGTTTTACTATTTGATTATTTCCAGTTGAACCTAATTCTTTTATTATTGCTATCTTAACATCTTTTTCTGTTTCTTCCCTATAAAACAAGACAAGCAATGTTTTTATTATGTTATCAACTATATCATCACTTTTGATATGCCTTAACTGTATGATAATGTGACCTAATTGTTTTATTATCGCTATCTTAACCTTATTATCTGTTTCTTTTTGAAGCGGCTCAATTAGAATATCAGCGGCTTTGTCCTGCATTAGATGGTATAATCCTTGAACTAGTGCAATCCTAACTTCTGGTTCTGTTTCTTCTTTATGCAGTTGCTCTGCGAATAATATATTTATAGTATTACCTCTCCTAAATTGAACCAATCCATTTATTATCGCAATCTTGACGTCTTTATCTGATTCTTTTTGAAGCTGTGCTTCTAATATTTCCCCTGCTTTGTCACCTCTGATATTAGAAAAAAGCTGGATAATCTCTAATTTAACGCCTTTATTTTGTTCTTGGGAAAGTTGAAGTCCTAATACTTCTGTTGCTCTTAATGCTTTTGTTGCTTTGTCACCATTCGTAGGACTATTTGATGAGATTATATGATATAATATACTTATTATCATTGATTTAATCTCTATGTCTTTTTCTACTAATAGTTTTTTCCCAAATATTTCTACTACTCCTTCCTCATTTTTTATAGAGTGAGAATCAAATATATTTATTATCTTTAATACAATCTCTTTGTCCTGTTCTTCCAACAGTTTTTTTCCTAATGCTTCTATTGTTTTCTCCTTTTTTAGGAGAGTATAATATATTAATGTGTTCCCTAATACCTCAATTATCTTTATTTTGACTTCTTTATCCTGTTCTTCCAATAACCTTTTTCTTAATACATCTGCTGTTTTCTCACTAATTATAGAATTCGATTCCCATCTACTTAATTTCACTATTAAATCATATAAAGCATTAACTATTGCTATCTTAATCTCATTATCTGTTTCTTTCTGAAGTTGAGCTTCTAATATTTCTATTCCTTTCTTACTTTTTCTTTTCATTAATTCATTGATTATTTCAATTTTAACATATTTCTCTTTTTCTCGGGAAAGCTGATTTCCTAATAATTCTAATGATTTATCACTGTTTATCGTCGCTAATACTCTTATTAATGATGATCTGTGATAAGAGTCTTGTTCTTGAGAAAGATAAACTCCTAATATCTCTACTGCTTTGTCGCTTTTAATCTGAACTAATGCATTTTCTATCCTTTCTTGAACATTATAATTATTCCTTTCTTTTTTAAGCTGCAGAATTAATGGTTCAACAACCATATGAATATTTGTATCATCTAATTTAGTTGTTATAGTTTTTACTATATCTTTTAATATACTTACTTTAACCTCATTATCCTGCGCTTCCTGAAGCTGCTTTATTAATGGCTTTATGATTTGGTAACTGTTGATAATATTTAATGCATTAGATATACTTAATCTAACCTCTTCCTTCCATTTTGTAACAACCCTTGCTGGATCCTCAAGATAAGATTCAATGTTAACAATTCTCTCTTTTGGATGTGGATGGCTTTGAACAGC
>JAGVYH010000076.1 GCA_018303325.1 Candidatus Woesearchaeota archaeon | reverse complement strand
TTTATTTGGCTCTTACGCTAAAAGCAAACAGACTAAAACTTCTGATATAGACCTCATGTTTATCTCAAACGAGGAAGATTTTGAGAGTAAAATATCAGATATTCTCTCACTACTCCCATTAAAAACCCATGCTTTAGTGTTTACAGAAGAAGAATTTACCAGAATGAAAGATACTAAAAAATCAAATGTAATTCAAGAAGCGATAGAAAGTAATATAATATTGTATGGAATTGAAGCGTATTACTGGTTAAAAAATGCTTGACGAAAAACGAATTAAAGAAGCGGAATCAAATGTACGGCAATATTTACAAGATAATCTGCTCAAGAAGCAAACAAATGAAACTGCCAAAGCAATGTACATTGAAAATGCAGACCTTTCACTGGAGACTGCTAAGAAACTTCTTGCTTTGGAAAGTAAAGACTATCATCCTTACCTTTGGGTGATCGTCCCTTCCTACTATTCGATGTATTATATTGCAAATGCTGTTCTCTTAAAATTAGGCTATAAGGTTGGAGAAAAAGTAAGTCATAAAGTGACGGCTGATGCGATTATTGTTTTTGTCAGGAATAAACTCAAGAAAAACCTCCTAGAAGAATATGAAAACGCTCAGGCAGATGCACTGGAATTAATGTCACAGCGAGCTGATGCTCTACTGAAATCTTTGGATGAAGAGCGGGAAAAACGATCAAAATTTCAATACCAAATGGATGAGCAAGCCAAACGAGGAAAAGCAGTTACTTCTCTGGAACGGGCTAAAGAATTCGTATTTGTCATGGTTTAAACTCTGTTCCTTGCCGTCAAACTCTTGTGCTTGTGCACGAGATGGCACATAGAGATTAATTTCGTTGTCGAGAGCAAACTTGATATTCTCTGCATCACTGTAGCCACTATCAGCTATAACTCAATTCAGCAAACTTCTTTTTGTAAGAGATAAAATAGTTAGGGAATTTACATGATATTATTAGATACAAGCGCTTGGATTGAAATATTCAGAAAAAGTAAAGAAGGCGCAATTATTTTAGATATTGTTGAAAAATGCATTAATGATAATAAGAACATCTTTACAAGCATACAATGATTCGAAAAGTCAATGATAAGATTGGAATGATAGATATTATTATCCATACTTCAGCAATTGCACATAATTTCAAACTGATTACTGTTGATAGTAACTTCAGATATCTGAAAGATGAAATTATAATCGAAGATAAGACTTAATTCACCATTTCCCCATCTGCTGACTGATACAATGCAATGTCCCAAATCCTAAAACAAGCGCTGTGCAGTTGATTCCAACAACCTTCCGAGAAGGAAAACATTCCTGTAAAATCTTTAATGCTTTCTCATCATTCTTATACCCAAAGATAGGCACAACAACTGTTTTATTTCCAATAAAAAAATTTGCATAGCTCGCAGGCAGACGTTTGCCAGTCTTTTTATCAATAACTTTGCCAGGCATTGGCAATTTAATAATTCTCAAAGATTTTCCATCCTGATCTTTTGCTTTTTTTAGAATGTTATAATTTTCTGCAAGAAAATCATAATTTTCATCATCCTTATCATCTTCATAAGCAGCAGCAACAGTTGTTGGATTCACAAATCTTGCTATATCATCAATATGCCCGTCAGTATCATCACCAACAATGCCTTCGTTCAACCAGATAACATGAGAAACACCTAAATAATCTTTTAGATATTGTTCAATCTCTTTCTGATTAAGAAGTGGATTTCTATTTTTATTCAGCAGACATTGTTTTGTTGTCAAACAAGTTCCTTTTCCATTCACTTCAATTGAACCACCTTCTAAAACAATTTTTGGTTCAAATCGTTTTATATTCAAGAATTCATTAATTTTCTTTGGAATAATATCATCTGCTTTAAGATCATCATATTTATTTCCCCAAGCATTAAAGATCCAGTCAACCATCGCAATTCTTTTTTCTTTTGCTGTTTCTTTCTCGTCAATATTTTTCTGATCAACAACAAATGTTGGACCAATATCCCGCATCCAAGCATCCACTGTTTTTATCTGAAAAAAGTTAATTTTAGAAATATCAATCTGTTTATTCTTGAATTTCTCTCTAACAATTGCTTCTGAATATTTATCATCAACAAGAATATTTATTTCCTGATCAGTATGCAAATATTCTACAAATTGCAAAAAGATCTCCTGCACCTCTGCAAATCTATCAGGCCATGTCTCTTCATTCTTCGGCCATGCTAACCAGATTGCTTCTTGCTCTTCCCACTCAGCTGGCATGTGATAACCTAATGATCTTGGCGTTTGCAGTGTTTGTAACTTCTGTGTTTGCATAAAATCACATTTTTAAAACAATTATTTCTTACTATCTTTTATCCCTTTTTTCAGCAATCCTTTGTAAGCATCTGTTCTTCTACCGCCAAAGAATCCCCATGAATCACGAACATCTTTATTTTCTGAGAGATTGCAATCTGCATAAATAATCTCTTCATTTTCACTAGCATGACTAATGAATTGTCCAAAAGCCCCGCACACAAAAGAATTGCCCCAAAAAGTTACTTTATCAATGGATTTATCAGCAAATTCTTTTCCAACTCTGTTTACAGAAGCAACATACACAGAATTTGCAATTGCATGACTCCGCTGCATAATCAACCATCCATTCTTATATTCTTCATAAACAGCTGATTCTTTTTCCTTATACCACCCAATTGCAGTTGGATAAAACAGAATCTCTGCACCTGACAATGTCATTATTCTTGCAGCTTCAGGAAACCATTGATCCCAGCAGATTAATACTCCAATCTTCGCATATTTTGTCTGTATTGCATGAAACCCAAGATTTCCATTTTTAAAATAATATCTTTCCCAGAATCCTGGATCATTAGGAATATGCATCTTTCTATATTTTCCTGCAATTGTCCCATCTGCATCAACAACAACTGCTGTGTTGAAATATTCTTTCTCATTGGTATTTTTATTCTTACCAGCTGCAACTTCAAAGAATGGTGTGATAATAACAATCTTATTTTCTTTTGCAAGCTTCTGCATTGCTGCAACTGTTTCTCCATTATCTGCCTCTGCAAATTTAAAATAATCTTTATTCTCTGATTCGCCAATATAGATTGTCCTAAACAATTCCTGCAGACAAACAATCTGCGCTCCATTTTTAGCTGCCTGCTTTATCTTTTGTAAAGTAATTTCAAGATTCTTTTTAATGTCTTCAGAAACTGCACTTTGAATCAATGCAATTTTTACATTATTCTTGTTTTTCTGTTCTTTTATCATAATGTCTTGTGTAATAAAGAATTAAATTAAAAATGTTTCTGTTTTTGTATTTGCAAGTTCACTTCTTACGTAATAAGAAGAATTATCTACTTGATAGTAACATTTATAAAAAGAGATTCTTTCCAAATTAGAATAACAGTTGGTGTTCAACATGAATAAATTAAGCAAATGGTTGTACGAAAAGAAAAAACAGTTAGCAAATCACCTTAAAACATATGAAAAAGAAATAGAAGAAGAGTTAGGAACACTTGGTATGGCAATTTTTTTAGGTTTAGGATTATGTGGATATATAACCTTAGAACAAAGAATTGAAGAAGTAAGAACAGAGATTGCGCAAGTAAAAAGCGCAACGAAAGATTTAGTAACTATGATATCTGGTGTAGAATTAACAGATGGAAAAATCAGATACACTACTAAATTAGAATCTTGTAATATGTTTCTTTCTATCCAATATGATCTAGAAACAAAAATACCAGTTGCCTTTTTAACAGATAAAGAAAAGAAAGAGTGTATGCCTATAATTCTAAAAAAGGATGAAACACAAGATGATAAATATCTTAAGTATCACGTTGATATTGTATCTACTGCAATTTATCTTGGAAAACAATTTATGGATAGTAAAAATGAAGTTAGTTGTAGTGGATTATACTATAGAATTCAATCATTTGGAATGAGTGGCAATAAAGAATGTATAATTGAAATACATGATAGTTATGAAAGTGCAATGATAATGATAATAAAATTAGCCGATGTACAAGGTAGATTACAATAATTTCAATTTCATCTTTCTCTTCTTCCTATACCTGATACAGTATCCTAAAACAATAACTGAAATGATAAAAACAAAAATAACAATATATAAATAATAATTTGTTTGTGCTGACATTGTTGCTGCTTGCGCTGTTTCCATCATCAATCCTTGCGCCGCTGGTTCAATCACAATTGCTTCAGCTTTCTGTGCAGCAGTTATTTGAGAAACATCTGAATCTATAACAAAACATTATCATTGAAAAAGGCAAATAAATTAACCGATTTAATGAGCAAGCTGCGGGGCATTCAATAACAAAAAAGGGATTTTTACTCTTAAAAATGGGTCGCAGCAGAGCTGCGGGGTATTAAACCCATTTTTTTTGAATCAAACGGAGTGAAGATTTTTTATGCGCGGAACAATAATATTTACATTAATAACTGCAATAAACAAAGAAGTTGAGAAAACAGAGTCTGAGATAGTTAAACCTACAAAAAGCGTGCCAAGTTATGAAGAATATTTTCCAAGATTTAAGAAGATAATAGCTCCTATTGAAGAAACAATAAATAATAGAAAAATTACATTTATCATCAAAACATTTAATGACGACAATCTTATTATTGAAGCGATTACTGAGATGAATGAAGAAAGAGTCAGCAAAATACACGAATTAAAAAATATATTATTTAATCGATGTAAAGAAATGATTCAACAATATAACCCAAGCAGTTTTTTTGAAGAATACATTTTTTTCTGCATCAGTGATTATGATATGACAGATAGATTTGTTAAGAAAAAGAGTGCAGTGATTGCTTCATTATTAAAAGATGAAACTGCTGAGCTTACGCAAAAAGAAATACAAGAAACAATCTCATCGCAGATACGATATGCAAAGAATGATATTAATATAGTTGAGTGGGACGGCGCATTTCTGCTAGACAAAGAAAAGCAATTCAAAGACACAATTGCAATATTAGAGCTTGCAAACATCCAGCTGCTTAATCTAAGAATTCTGGATAATAAACTTCAGGAAGAACTGATAAAGATAAAAGACATCACTCACAAAGCTTCATTTATGCGAATATTTACAAGATCAAAAGATTTGCATTATTTAATTAGAGTGCGAACAAAAAGTTTGCTGGAATT